>DASYUS010000447.1:0-5190 GCA_036000945.1 Allostellaceae bacterium | reverse complement strand
TGAATCCCGGCGACGTGTACATCATGAACGACCCGTTCCAGGGCGGAATGCACCTGCCCGACGTCTTTGTATTCAAGCCGATCTTTCGAGGTACCGAGCTGATCGCCTGGGCCGGCACGGTGTGCCACCACACCGATGTCGGGGGCCGGGTGCCCGGCTCCAACGCCTCCGATTCGACCGAGATCTACCAGGAGGGGCTGCGCATCCCGCCGCTGAAGCTCTACGAGCGCGGCCGGCGCAACGAGACGCTATTCGCGCTTATCGAGAAGAATGTCCGCGTCCCCGTCAAGGTGTTCGGCGATCTCAGGGCCCAGCTCGCCGCCTGCCACATCGCCGAGGAGGCGCTCATTGAGCTGGCCGCGCATTACGGCGCCGAGAAGCTGGCGGACTACATGACCGAGCTCGTCGATTACGCCGAGCGCATGACGCGCGCCGCGCTCGCCGAACTGCCCGACGGCGTCTACGATTTTCTCGACCACATCGACGATGACGGCATCGATGTCGGCCGCCCGATCCCCCTGAAGGTGACGATCACGAAACGGGGCGACAGCGTCGATGTCGACTGGACCGGCACCTCGCCGCAGGTCAAGGGCGCCATCAACAACACGCTCTCCTACACGAAATCGGCGAGCTATTGCGCGATCCGCTCGATCCTGCCGCCGAACATCCCGACCAACGAGGGCGTCTTCCGCGCGATCAGCGTCACCGCACCGGCCGGCACGGTCGCCAATGGCGTGTTGCCGGCGGCCTGCGCGGCGCGCGGCCTCACCGGCTTCCGCATGGTCGACTGCATGTTCGGCGCGCTGGCGAAGATGCTGCCGGACCGGGTGTTCGCCGCATCCGACGGCGGCAACACCGGTGTCTCGATCGGCGGCTGGGACGGCGAGCGGAAGCCTTTCATCTACGTCGATTTCACCTGCTGCGCCTGGGGTGCCCGGCCCTACGCCGACGGGCTCGACGGCAACTCGCACATCTACGCCAACATGGCCTCGCAGCCGATCGAGGTGACCGAAACCGAGCAGCCCTTACAGATCACCGCCTACGAATTCATCCAGGATGCGATGGGACCGGGCAAATGGCGCGGCGGCGCCCCGTTCCGCCGCGAATACAAGCTATTGGCCGACGAGGTGGTCCTCCTGGTGCGCTCCGACCGCCTCGCCTTCCGCCTGTTCGGCCTCTACGGGGGCGGCCCGGGCCGCCCCTCGATGAACTACCTCAACCCTGACAAGAACCCCGAGCCACTGCCCTCGAAGCTGACGATGAACATGAAGCGGGGCGACCTCTTCCGCCACGAAGTCGCCGGCGCCGGCGGCTGGGGCGACCCCTTGGAGCGCGACCCGGCGCTGGTGTTGAGGGATGTGCTCAACGACTTCGTCAGCGAGCGGGCGGCGCGCGAGGATTACGGCGTGGTGCTGGCCGGCGAGCCGGCGGCGGTCGATGAGGCCGCGACAGCCGAGCTACGTGATCGTATGCGAGCCGAGCGGCAAGGACGTGAAACACCTGTGTACAATTGGGGCGCGGCGCTTGCGGCCGAATAAGAACCCTCTCCCGCATTGCGGGAGAGGGTGCCGAGCGTAGCGAGGCGGGTGAGGGTCTGGACACAGGATGATGTCAAAGCAGCGTGCGCGAAACCTGCGCCGTGATTCGACCGACGCCGAGCGCCGGCTGTGGGAAGCGCTGCGCGACCGACGCTTGGCCGGCTACCGGTTTCGCCGGCAGCATCCAATCAGCAATTTCATCATCGACTTTGCTTGCACCAGGTACTGCCTTGCCGTTGAAGCCGATGGCGGTCAGCACGCGGAAAATCCCTCCGATGATCGGCGTACGGCATTCCTTGAGGAGCAGGATTGGCAGGTTCTTCGCTTCTGGAACAACGACATTCTCGGCAATACGGAGGGAGTGATCGAGACAATCCTGCAAACCCTACAGAATGCCGAGACCCTCACCCGGTCGCGGGCGGCGCCCGCGCCCACCCTCTCCCGCGGTGCGGGAGAGGGTTTTCCCGGCGGTGCGGGCGAGACCTGATGCAGCCCTTCTTCCGCGCCGGGGTCGATATCGGCGGCACGTTTACCGACATCGTGCTGCTCGCGGATAACGGCAGCCGGTATACGAAAAAGGTGTCCTCGACCGTCGACGATTATGCGCGGGCGATCGTCGAGGGGCTGGCGGCGCTGCTCGGCGAGATCGGCGCCGACACGGCGGGCATTGTCGAGTTGCTGCACGGGACGACGGTCGCCTCGAACGCGATCCTCGAGCACAAGGGCGCAAAGACCGGCCTCATCACGACCAAGGGTTTCCGCGACGTCTTGGAAATCCGCAATCTGCGGATGCCGCGGCTCTATGACATGTCGTGGACCAAGCCGCCGCCGCTGGTCGAGCGCCGACTCAGGACCGAGGTCGACGAGCGGGTCAACGCGGAGGGCGGCATCGACCGGCCGCTCGACGAGGCGAGCGTCGAGCGCGCAGTCAATTTTCTGGTGGGGGAGGGGGTCGAGGCGATCGCCGTTTGCCTCTTGCACTCCTATCTCAACCCGGCGCACGAGATCAGGGTCAAGGAGATCGCCGAGCGCCTCGCTCCCGGCGTGATCCTCAGTGTCAGCGCCGAGGTGTTGCCGGTCATCAACGAATACGAGCGGACTTCGACGACCGTCATCAACGCCTATGTCCGGCCGATCGTCGAACGCTACCTCACAAGGCTGGGAGCCGAAATCACCCGCATCGGCATCGACGCGCCGCTCCTCCTGATGCAGTCGAATGGCGGGCTGACGACGGCGAAGGCGGCGGCGCTGACGCCGATGCACATCATCGAATCGGGACCGGCGGCCGGGGTCGTCGGCGTCCAGGCGCTGACCCGGCGGATCGGCATCGCCAAGGCGATCTCGTTCGACATGGGCGGCACGACGGCGAAGGCCTCGCTGATCGAGAACGGCGAGGTGACGCGTGCCACCGAGTACCAGGTCGGCGCCGGCATCGTGCTCGGCTCGCGCCTCCTTTCCGGCGCCGGGTACACGCTCAAGGTGCCGGCGATCGACCTCGCCGAAGTCGGCGCCGGCGGCGGCTCGATCCTGTGGATCGACGCCGGCGGCGCGCTGCAGGTCGGGCCGATGAGCGCCGGCGCGGTACCCGGCCCGGTGTGTTACGACCAGGGCGGCGAGGAGCCGACGGTCACAGACGCCAATGTCGTGCTCGGCTACATCAACCCGGCGCAGCTCGTCGGCGGCGCGCTCAAGCTCAACGCCGACAAGGCCCGCACTGTCGTTGCCGAGAGGATCGCGCGCCCGCTCGGCCTGGGCGTCGAGGAGGCGGCCTACGGCGCCCACCTGATCGCCGCTTCCAACATGATCCGCGCCTTGAAGGCGGTGTCGAGCGAGCGCGGCCGCGACCCGCGCGAATATGCGCTCGTCGCGTTCGGCGGCAACGGCCCGGTTTTCGCCGCCGGCATGGCCGAAGCGATGCAGATCCCGCTGGTGCTGATCCCGCCGTCGGCCGGGGTGTTTTCGTCTTTCGGGCTGCTCTACGCCGAGGTCGAGTACTACTTCACGCGTACGCGGAAGCGGTTGTTGCGGCAGGTGACGCCCGAGGAGGTCGGGGCGACCGTCGCTGCGCTCGAAGCCGAGGCGCGGGCGCGGCTCGCCGCGGACGGCTTCGCGCCCGACCATATCGAGATCCGGCGCAGCGCCAGCCTGCACTACCAGGGACAATCCTTCGAGCTGCGGGTGCCGCTCGCGCCGGGCCATCTCGACGCCACCGCGCTCTTGGCGCTCGAAGAGGCCTTCGGCGCCGAGCACGAGCGCACCTACGGTCACCGCGCCGGGGTCGAGGAGCCGGTCGAGCTGATCAGCCTCGAAGTGATCGGCCGCGGCGTGCCGGAGGCGCCCCGCGCCGCCTTCTCCGCGCGGCTCGCCCCGGACATTGCAATCGCCGACCGGCGGCGGCGGGCCTATTTCGGGCCGCAGGGCTGGCTCGACGCCGAAATCATCACCCGCAGCGTGCTTGCGACGCCGCAGGCCGGCCCCTGCGTCGTCGAAGAGTACGATGCGACCTGCCTCGTCCCACCGGGCTGGGAAGCCCGTCTCGACGAGCACGGGAATATCATGATGAGCCGCGGCGCCGGTTAGGTCCGCAGTTCATAGATCATCGGTTTCGTCCTCCCGTCGGAGCCGAGCGATGTAATATCAGATCAGCTCCTCACCGTGCGGCCCATCATCCTCCAATGGATGTTCGTCCTCTGGTGTCATGCCAGCCACCATCTCCTCCAGCGTGAACCGGCGGCGAGTGGGAATGACCGCGCGGAAATTCGTGTCGCCCCGGCGAAGGCCGGGACCCACGTCAGGCGTGGATGCCGGCTTTCGCCGGTATGACGATGAGGTTGGGCGTTGATGCTTCACGCGACCTTCTCCAGCTTGTGGATGACGCGGAGCCGCTTCGGCACGGGGTCCTTCGAGAAGCGCGACCACGAACGGCCGGAGAGTTCGCCGACAAAGATGTTCCCACGACTGTCGACGGCGATGCCGTGCGGCGAGGTGAACTGGCCGGGCAGGATCCCGCCATGCGGCTTGCCAAGGCGGGCCAGCACCTCACCCTTCAGCGTGTGGATGCTGACCCGCGCGCCGATATTCGGCCAGTCCTTGTTGATCTCGCCGGCCGGGCCGCCCTCGCCGATATAGCACAGCGGGCCGTGCCCGTGCCCGCCGGCGGTGCCGAGGCACATGCCGTTCGGCCGGTGCAGGTTGTTCCACTGGGTCTCCCACCTGCCGTCGCCGTCGAACACCTGGACACGGTGGTTCTCGCGGTCGGCGAGATAGACCCAGCCCTCGGGGTCGCAGCAGATGTTGTGGGCGATGTTGAACTGGCCGGGGTCGGTGCCCGATTCGCCCCACGATTTCTCGAGCCGGCCGTCGATCGAATATTTGTGGATGCGGGCGTTGCCGTAGCCGTCGGAGACGTAGACGCGGTCGCATTGCGGCGACAAGGCGGTGTGGGTGCAGCGGTGGAACGGCTCGCCCGACATGAACGGCGCCGGTTTGCCGGGCACCCCCAGCGTCATCAGGATCTTCCCGTCGAGCGTGCAGTGCCGCACGGTGTGGTCGCCGTCGTCGGTCAGCCAGATCGTGTCGTCGGGCGCGACATGGACGCCGTGCGGCCGTGTGAAGACACCCTCGCCCCAGGTGCGCAACAGGTTGCCGTCCT
>DASYUS010000446.1:0-2111 GCA_036000945.1 Allostellaceae bacterium | reverse complement strand
GAAAAAGCCCGACATCAGCACCACCGTGACCCAGAGCGCCGCCTCCGACTGGAAATTCTGCACATTGGTCAGGAAGGAATGCGGCAACCCGGCGGTCGCGACGGTGCGGCGGATCAACTCGGCGCCGGAGTACTGCTCGCTGTAGCCGGAGGGCTTCGAGCTGCCGAACGCCGGGAACGGGTGCATGCCGTAGACTATGCCGGTCTCTTCGAGGGCGTCCCACACCGGCTCGTATTTCGGTTGGATCGGGTAGTTGCCCATCGCGTCCATCGGGCGGACCAGCGCGACGCGGCAGCCCAGCGCCGCGACGCGCCGGATCTCCTCGACGGCGTAATCGGGATGCTGCATCGGGATCAGCGCGGCAAAGAACAGCCGCTCCGGATCGGCCAGCGTGTATTCGTACGCCCACTCGTTGTAGGCGCGGCAGAATGCCTTGGCGCCGAGCGCATCCTCCAGCCACGGATAGATGTCGATCTCGGTCGGGATGATCATCACCTGATCGATCCCTTGGACATCCATGTCCTTGAGGCGCGGCTTCGGCTCGTAGGAACCGGCATGGTCGAGATAGGCAACCTGGTCCTGCGTCAGCGCCGTCTTGGGGTTGAGGTTGCGCACGTTGAGGGCGCGCTGGATGTCGTGCTTGACCCCCGGCCCGGCATTGGTAATGACCCGCATCGTGCCGGGGATGCCGCCCTTGCGCGGCGAGCCGAGGCCGACCCCGGCGCGACCGTTGACGATCAGGAGCCGGCCATCGGCATCCCACCAGATCGTGCGCTTCAAGGCGTCGAGCTCGTCGCGGGTCAGGAAATCCTTGGCGCGTTCCCAGATCAGCGGCGGCTCGGTGACGTGCGCGTCGCAATCGAAGGTGGCGAAGTCCTTGGTCATCGGCGCAAAGCGTTGAACCGGCATGATGTTTCTCCCTCACCGGATGGCGATGCGGTGCGTCAGGCTACTCTCTCACTGCGCCGCGATCGCGGCAGACGGCGGCGCGAAGCGTCGTTCCATATCGCGGCGCACCCGCAGCGCGGGGCTGTCGGGGATTTCGACATCGGCCCAGCGCACGATGGCGCCGGCGGCGATGTCGCGCTTGAGCGGCACTTTGTGCGCCAGACCGATCGGCAGCGCCCCTTCGGCGAGGCTGCGCTCGGCCGGGACAAGCTTGCCCCAGACCGTGTAGCCGCCTTCGCCATCGAGCGTCTCGCTGGCTCGCAGATTCCGTTTGGCGACGGCGACGACATCACCGCGCCAGCCCTGTGCCTGGCCGGTCGGCTCGCCGCGCAGCGCCGCCGACAGCACCGAGATGCTGAGCTCCAGCCCGATCAGGTGGTACGGCTTGTACATCGCCGCGTACCAGCCGCTGGCGTCGGTCTTGAGGCCGTATTCCTTGAAGCACGTCCGGGCATAATCGTTTGGCGCCTTCAACACGGCATAGACGCCCCAGCGCAGATCGCGGAAGACCGGCCTTCCGTCGCGTTCGAGGCAGGAAACCACCTCGACCATGCCGTCATGGTCGAGCCGGCCGCCCGCCTCGCGGCCGCGCAGGATCTGCGGCAGGTCGTCGACCCCGCAGGGCGGGAAATGCAGCCCGTCGGCGGGCACCGCGAGGCCGGTCGCATTGGCGATCGCCGCCATCTCGATCGCCGATTTGGTGCCGTCGAGAAACGAGTTGAACATCTGCGGGTTCATGCCGCCGCGCCTGGCCTCCTCCGGCGTCAGCCCGTAATGCGCCCATACGTCGTTCGGGGTCACGGCGTGATAGGCGGGGAGGTATTTGGTGCCCTTGCCGGCGGCGGCGACCGTGAAGCCGCAGGCTCGCGCCCAGTCGACGATCTCGCAAGTCAACGCGGGCTGGTCGCCGTAGGCGAGCGAATAGACCACCCCCTTCTCCCGCGCCTCTTCGGCCAGGAGCGGGCCGGCGAGCGCGTCGGCCTCGACGTTGACCATGACGATGTGCTTGCCGGAGGCGATTGCGGCGCGGGCATGAGCGATCCCGGCGGGCGGGCTGCCGGTCGCTTCGACGACGATTTCGACCTCCGGATCGGCGCAGGCCTCGGCGCCCGACGCGACAAACCGGGTTCGGGCGAGCCGCGCCGCTTCCCAGCCCACCGTTC
>DASYUS010000445.1:0-9497 GCA_036000945.1 Allostellaceae bacterium | reverse complement strand
CGCCGAGACGGTGCCGCTGCGCAGCGCGCGGTGCTCGCCGAGCGGCAGGATGCGCTCGCCGCCGAGTTCGCCGAACTGGCGGCCCGGCCGGCGGCGATTGCCGGCGAAACCGAGGCGCTTGCCGAGCAGGCGGCGGCCGCGTCGGCCGCATTGCGCGGCGCCGAGGACGCGCTGGCGTCGGGTGAAACCCGGCTGCGCGAGGCGGCCGCAGCGGCGCGGCAGGCGGAGATGGCGCTGGGCGAGGCGCGCGAGCGCTGCGCCCGGCTCGAGACGCGCGGCGAGGCCGCTGCCGAGCAGCTGGCGCGGCTGCGCGCCGAGATCGCCAAGCGTCTCGACGAGACGCCGGAAAACCTGCGCCTGCTGGCGGAGAGCAGCGATGCGGCAGACCTCGACCCAAGCAACATTGCCGCCCGGCTCGACCGCCTTTCGCGCGAGCGCGACGCGATGGGTCCGGTCAACCTGCTCGCCGAGCGCGAGGCCGCCGAGGTGACAACCCGGCTCGACGGGCTGGAGCACGAGCGCGGCGATCTAACCGCGGCGATCGCCCGGCTGCGCCGCGGCATCGCCGCGCTCGACCAGGAGGGAAGGAAGCGGCTTGTTGCCGCGTTCGACAGGCTCAATGGACACTTCGGCGAGCTGTTCGCCCGCCTCTTCGGCGGCGGCACGGCGGAACTCGCGTGGACCGGCGACAGCGACCCGCTCGCCGCCGGGCTCGACATCGTCGCGCGCCCGCCGGGGAAGCGGTTGCAAGCCTTGTCGCTGTTGTCCGGCGGCGAGCAGGCGCTGACCGCGATTGCGCTGATCTTTGCCGTGTTCCTGACCAACCCGGCGCCGATCTGCGTCCTCGACGAGGTCGATGCGCCGCTCGATGACGCCAATGTCGACGGCTTCTGCCGGCTCGTCGCCGACATCGCCGACACGACCGGCACGCGGTTTCTGTTGATTACCCACCACCGCGTCACGATGGCGCGGATGGACCGTCTGTTCGGCGTGACAATGGCCGAGCGCGGCGTCTCGCAGCTCGTCTCGGTCGACCTGGCGCGCGCCGCCGAGCTGCGGCAAACCGCCTGACGCCTTCCGTTTGACAGGCTGATGGTGCCTCACTATGGTGCGCGCCGTCCCGGCCGGGGCCGGGACCGATCGGTACTGCGCTCCCCCAATGAGCGATAGCCAACCGCCCGACCCTCTGGCGCGACTCGGCGAGCGGCTCGACAGGGCGCGCGCCAGGCGGGGCGGCGAGCCGGCCGGCAGCCCGGACCAATCCGGTACTCAGGCGGCGATGGGCCAGGGCCTGCGCATCGGCGTCGAACTCGTGGTTGCGGTGGTCGTGGCGACGGGGCTCGGGTGGGGGATCGACCACTGGCTGGGGACCCGGCCGTGGGCGACGATCGTTTTCTTCTTCCTCGGGGTCGGCGCGGGGATGGTCAACGTCTACCGTGCCGTCACCGGGGTCAGGACTGCGGTCGGATATCGCCCGCCGGGAAGCGGCGAAAGCGACCGGCGGCCGGCGAAGGGCGAGCGGGACGACGAGGATTAGCGTGGCGATAGAACTTCAGCCTCTCGAGCAGTTCACGATCGAGCGCCTTGTCCCCCTGCATATCGGCCGGCTCGACGTCTCCTTCACGAACTCGGCGCTGATGATGACGATCGCGGTCGGGTTGATCACCGCGTTGATCGTGCTCGCCACGCGCCGGGCGGCGCTGGTCCCGGGGCGATGGCAGTCGGTTGCCGAACTCAGCTACGAGTTTGTCGCCGACATGGTCGACACCAATGCCGGGCACGGCGCCCAGGCCTATTTCCCGTTCGTCTTCACGCTGTTCATGTTCATCCTGTTCAGCAATCTGCTGGGATTGGTGCCGTACAGCTTCACCGTGACGAGCCACATCATCGTCACCTTCGCGCTGGCGGTCGTCGTTTTCGTCGGCGTTACGATCATCGGCTTCTTGAGGCACGGGGCACATTTCCTGCGGCTGTTCGTGCCGGAGGGCGTGCCGATGGTGCTGCTCGTGCTCTTGGTGCCGATCGAGCTGCTGTCCTACTTCATCCGCCCGTTCACCTTGTCGATCCGGCTGTTCGCCAACATGCTCGCCGGGCACACGATGCTGGCGATTTTCGGCGGTTTTGCCGCCAGCGTCGGCCTGTTGGCGGTTTTCCCGCTGGCCATCGACGTGGCGCTGGTTGGCCTTGAACTGCTGGTCGCCGTACTGCAGGCCTATGTCTTCGCGATTCTGACCTGCCTTTATCTCCGCGATGCGCTCCATCTGCATTGAGCGCGCCGCTTCCCTTCCACACAAAGGAAACGCACATGGATCTTGCTTCCGCCAAAATGATCGGCGCCGGTCTTGCCTGCATCGCTCTGGTCGGTGCCGGCGTCGGCATCGGCAACGTGTTCTCCGCCCTGATCAACTCGGTCGCCCGCAATCCGGCATCGCAGGCGCAGGTGCAGCCGTTTGCCTTTCTCGGTTTCGCGCTGGCCGAGGCGACCGGATTGTTCGGCCTCGCCATCGCGTTCCTGATCCTGTTCGTGTTCTAGCCTGACCGGTTTTTCGTTTGTCCGGCCTGCTCGCAGGGCGATCATGACCCGTCACTTCCTTGCCGTCCGATGCGCGCTGCCGGCGGCCGCGCTGTTGTCGTCGGCAGCTGCGATGGCGGCCGAGAAGGGCATGCCGCAGCTCCATATCCCCGATTTCCTACCGCAGCTGTTCTGGCTCGCGGTGTGGTTCGTCGTGCTCTACCTGCTGATGGCCAAGCTCGGCCTGCCGCGCATCGCGGCGACATTGCAGGCGCGGCGGCGGCGGCGCGAAGACGACCTCGCCGAGGCCGGGCGTCTGAAGGATGAAGCGGAAGCGGCCAATCTCGCGTTCCAGCGCGTGATGTCGGAAGCGCGCGCCCGGGCGCAGGCGGTGATCAACGAGGCGTCCGCCCGGCTCGCGGCCGAGGCGGCCGAACGCCAGCGCCAGCTGGCGGCAACCTTGGCGACGCAGGTCGAGGCCGCCGAACGGCGCATCGCCGCCGGCCGCGAACAGGCGCTTGCCGAGGTGCACGGCATCGCCGCCGATGTCGGCCGGGCGATGGTCGAGAAGCTGACCGGGACCGCGCCCGACACAGTGGCGATGACGGCGGCGGTGGCCAATGCGATGGCTGGGCGGACCGGCTGATGCACCTGCTGGCCGACCCCGAATTCTGGGTGTTGCTGGCCGTCGTGGTGTTTGCCGCGGCGGTGTGGAAACCGGCGCGCAACGCGCTGATCGGCAGCCTCGACGAGCGCGCCTCCCGGATCCGCAACGAACTCGACGAGGCGCGCCGGCTACGCGACGAGGCCGAGCAGCTGCTCGCCGAGTACCGGCGCCGGCAGCGCGAGGCCGAGGCCGAGGCGCAGGCGATCGTTACGCATGCCGAGGAGGAGGCGCAACGCCTCACGGCGCAAGCGGCGCAGGACCTCGAACAGGCGTTGGCGCGGCGAACCCGGCTCGCCGAGGAGCGCATCGCCCAGGCCGAGAAGAATGCGCTCGACGCGATCCGCACGGTCGCGGTCGACGTCGCGATCGATGCGGCACGCGAGGTCATCGCCGCGCAGATCGACGAGCGGCAGGGCGCCGACCTCATCGACGCCGCGATCACCGCATTGCCGCAGCGCCTGCGCTAGCTGTGACGCCTCGATAGCCGCACTACGCGCGCGCCGGTTCAGAAGGGCTCGGCGTACTGAGATGGCGCGCAACATCGACCTTGTCGATCTGGTCGGACATCATGAAGAGATCGGCATACTCGCGGTAGACCCCCGAGGTGAGAAATAGTGCGAACAGATCGGGGTCGATGTGGCCCTCGCGGCTCATCCGCGCCATGATGTCTACGCACTCCGACAGCATCTTGCGCGCCTTGTAGGGCCGGTCGCGCGCGGTCAGCGCTTCGAAGATGTCCGCGATCATCATGATCCGCGCCGGTATGCTCATCTCGTCGCGCTTCAGGCCGCGCGGATAGCCGGTCCCGTCCATCTTCTCGTGATGCCCGCCGGCCCATTCCGGAACCCGCCGCAACTGCTTCGGGTAGGGCAGCGCCTCCAGCATGACGATGGTCTGCACGATGTGGTCGTTGATGTGGTAGCGCTCCTCGTCGTTGAGCGTGCCGCGGCGGATCGACAGGTTGTAGACCTCGCCGAGATTGGCCTTGTGAGGCGGCGGCTTGATGACGAAGCCCCAGGGGTTGTCGGGCGCCAGCGGCGCCCCGTCATGCGCGATGAGGTGGCTCGGCTTGTCGGCCAAAAGGTGCTCCACCGCGGGCAGCGGTGCGGCGGTTTTCGGTTGCCTGGCGGTTTCCTCCCATGACAGGCCGAGCCGGTCGTCGAGCGTCCGCAGCCAGGTGATTTCGGCGATGCGCCGGAGCCGGTCGATCTTCTCCGGCGCCATGAATTCGCCGCCCATGTTGCATTCGGCGACAAACGCGAAATCGCCGTCGAGCGCCGCCCAGCGCGCGTCGCGCGCAGCACGCAGCGCCGGCTCGTCGCCGCCGGCCATTACCGCCTTCAGGTATTCGATCTCGGCATCGCGCTTGACCACCTCGAAGCGGGTGCGGATCTCGTGCAAGCGGTTGTAGATCGTTTCGAGCTTGGTTGCCTTGTCGACGACGAACTCGCGCGTCGTCACCTTGCCGCAATCGTGCAAGCCGCCGGCGACTTCGAGCTCGTACCACTCGTCGTCGCTGAGGTGGAAATCGGCGAGCGGGCCCGCGGTCGCCGCATCCGCTGCGCGCGCCAGCATGTTGGTCAACTCGGGGACGCGGTGGCAGTGCCCGCCGGTATAGGTCGACTTGGCGTCGATCGCGCCGGCGAAGACCTTGAGCACCGCGCGGAACAGGTTGCGCTGCGCCTCGAGCAGCATCTGGTTGTCGAGCGCCACCGCGGCTTGGCTGGCGAGCGCCTCGATCAGCGGGACGATCTCCGGCGGAAACTCGACGGTGCGCCCGTCCGGCGCTCGCGCGTTGATCAGCTGCAGGACGCCGACCACTTCGGCATCGTGATTCTTTAACGGAACCGTCAGAAACGATTGCGAGCGGTAGCCGGTCCGCCGATCGAAGGCACGCATGCCGGAAAAGTCGTAACCCGGCGCGTTATAGGCATCGACCAGGTTGATCGTCTCGCCGGTCACCGCCGCCGCCGCGACGACATTCTTGTAGTTCGGCGTCCCGTCGCCGTCGCGCAGGCTGACCGGCGGAAACGGGATCGCCGCACCGGTCGTGCCGCCCAGCGCGATGTTCATCGTATCGTTGCGCATGATCGTAAAGCGCAGCTCGCGGCCGTCCTCGCTGACGAGGTAAAGCGTCCCGCCGTCGGCGTTGGTCAGCTCCTTGGCGCCGAGCAGGATTTTCTCCTGCAGGCGATCGTGATTGCGCTCCGCCGACAGCGCGATGCCGAGCTCGATCAGCTGTCGGTAGCCGAGCGCCCGATCCTTAACAGGCAGAGGTGTGGCCATCCCGCCGTCTCCCTCAGGACCATGGGCGTCGAGCCCGTCACCTGCGCGCTCGCACGCCCACGATCCAATCTTATCCTCTCATCCGCCTTCGGGAGCGACCTCACCAAACGGGTGAACGGCCCCCGTCGACGTTGATCGACGTGCCGGTCACATAGGAGGCCGCATCCGACGCTAGGAACGTCGCGACATTGGCAAACTCCTCGGCCCGGCCCATGCGGCCCAGCGGCACGGCGCGGCCGGCCTGCGCGATCATCTCCTCGAGCGAGATGTTGGCGCCCTCGCGGCGATGGCGTCGGACGATCTGGTCGCTGACGATGACGCCGACATGCAGCGAATTGGCCAAAACGTTGTAGGGCGCGCCTTCCTGCGACAACACCTTGGTAAACGCCATCTGGGCGGCGCGGCTGATCGAGGTCGGCGCGCTGTCCGCCCCGGGCGCCTTGGCGCCGATGTTGAGGACGCTGATGATGCGGCCCCAGCGCCGCTCCTTCATCTGCGGAAAAAGGAGCCGGCAAAAGCGCACCTGGGCGAACAGCTTGAGGTCGAAATCGGCCTGCCACTGCTCGTCGGTCAGGCTTTCGGAGGGGCCTCGCGTCGACTGGCCGGCGTTGTTGACGAAAATGTCGACCTTGCCGAACTCAGTCATCACCTGGTCGTAGGCCCGCTTGATCTCGGCCGCCTTCGAGACGTCGCAGCTGATCGCCGCGATCTTGCGGCCCGGCGCGCCGGCGGCGATCTTCTGCTTCGCTTCGGCAAGCGTGCCGGGATCGCGCGCGAGGATCGCGACATCGGCGCCCGAGCGGGCATATTCTTCGGCAATCGCCAGGCCGAGCCCCTTGCTGCCGCCGGTGACGATCGCGCTCTTTCCGTCCAATCGGATTTCCATGATGCAAACTCCTCCCGCGGATGCGGTGTTTCGATGGCGAGCCGGCGCTGCGCCAGCGTCGCCCTATCTTGCCGTGATGCGATCGACCTCGTCCATGTCTTCGCGCGACAGCGTCCACTGCGCGGCGCGGACATTGGCGGCGACCTGCTCCGGTGCGGTGGCGCCGGCGATGACGCTCGCCACCGCCGGCCGGTGCAGCAGCCAGCTGAAGGCGAGCTCTAGCAATGTCCTCCCGCGCGCCGCGCAGAATCCGGCGAGGCGCTCGACCATAGCCCAATTCGCCCCTGTCAGATAGCGCTCGGCGGTGCGCGGCGTCGTGGCGAGACGAGTGTCGGCCGGCAGCGGCGCATCGCGCCGATACTTGCCGGTCAAGAGCCCGTTCGCCAGCGGCGAAAACGGAACGAGGCCAAGCCCATAGGATTGGATGACTGGCATCAATTCGCCATCGAGCTCGCGTTCGAGCAGGTTGTAGCGCTCCTGGCAAGCGATGAACCGGTCGAAGCCGAGGTGCGTCGCGGTCCACTGCGCCTCGACGACCTGCCACGCGATGAGCGTCGAACAGCCGATGTAGCGGACCTCGCCCTGGCGCACGAGGTCGTCGAGCGCCCGCAGCGTCTCCTCGATCGGCGTCCGTGGGTCGGCGATATGCTGGTAATAGAGGTCGATGTGATCGGTGCCGAGCCGCCTGAGGCTGGCTTCGACCGCGCTCATGATGTAGCGCCGTGAGGCGCCCTGGAGGCGGCCGCTGCGGTCCATCGGCCGGGCGAATTTGGTCGCGAGCACGATCTCGTGGCGCCTTCCGGCCAGCGCCCGACCGAGATATTCCTCGGAGGCGCCGCGCTCGCCGTAGGTGTCCGAGGTGTCGAAGAACGTGATGCCGAGGTCGAGCGCCCGGTGCACGACCGCGCGCGTCGACGCCTCGTCGATGCGGCCGCCGAAATTGTTGCAGCCGAGCCCGACCGCCGAGACAGTGAGGCCGGAGCGGCCGAGATTGCGCTGTTCCAACAAGTGCCTCCTTCCCATCGTCACACGCACATTATAGAGGACACTCGATGAGCCAGGTCAGCCCCGCCGCGCCGGTGATCTTCGGGGCCGACCCGTTCTGGGTCGCAATCGCCGTTTTCAGCCTCACCTACCTCCTGGTCATCACCGACCGGATCAACCGCTCGATCCTTGCCCTGCTCGGTGCCGGGGTGATGGTCGCCTCCGGTGTGTTGAGCCAGGAGGAGGCAATCCGCGGCATCGATTTCAACACAATCGCCTTGTTGACCGGGATGATGGTGCTGGTGGCGATCGCCCGGCGCTGCGGCATGTTCGAGTATCTCGCGGTGTGGTCGGCGAAAATGGGCCGGGCCCAGCCCTGGGCCATTCTGGCGATGCTGTCGCTGGTCACCGCCATCCTGTCGGCCTTCCTCGACAATGTGACGACGGTCCTTCTCGTGGCGCCGGTGACGCTGGAGATCGCCCGCTACCTCGAGGCCCCGCCTTACCCGTTTCTGTTCGCCGAGGTGTTCGCCTCGAACATCGGCGGCACGGCGACCCTGATCGGTGACCCGCCCAACATCATCATCGGCTCGGCGGCGCATCTCAGCTTCAACGATTTCGTGGTCAACCTGACGCCGGTGATCGTCGTGATCCTCGTCGTGCAGGTGGTGGCGACACACCTGATCTGGGGCCGCAAGATGCGAGCAGTCCCGGCAGCACGGGCGCGCATCATGGCGCTCGACCCGCGCGAGCTGATCACCGACCTGCCGCTGATGCGGACCTCGCTCCTCGTTATCGGCGGGGTGATCGCCGCCTTCGTCCTCGCCGAACCGCTGCACCTGCAGCCCGGCACGATCGCCCTCTTCGGCGCCGCGATCCTGATGCTGTTGCACAACATCGAGCATCACCGCGAGCGCGAAAAGCAGACGCTGCGGGTCACCGAGACGTTCAACGAGGTCGACTGGATTACGATCTTCTTTTTCCTCGGGCTGTTCGTCATCGTCCACGGCATCGACGTCGCCGGGGTGCTCGATCTTGCGGCGAAGCAGCTGCTGTCGCTGACTGGCGGCAATCCGACGACAACCACCATCGCGATCCTCTGGGGCTCGGCGGTCCTGTCGGCGATCGTCGACAACATCCCGTTCGTCGCTGCAATGATCCCCCTCATCCGCGAGCTTGCCCCGCATTTCGGCGGCGCCGAACAGATCATGCCCTTGTGGTGGGCCTTGTCGCTGGGCGCCTGCCTCGGTGGCAACGGCACGCTGATCGGCGCCTCGGCGAACCTCGCGCTGGCCGGGATTGCCGAACGCAGCGGTGTCGAGTTCCGGTTCCTCACCTTCCTGCGGTACGGCTTCGGACTGATGCTGCTCAGCGTCGCGATCAGCAACGTTTATCTCTGGTTGCGCTATCTGTAGGCGGCGTCGGGTGTATGATGGGCCGAGCCGATGGGCGAAAATCGCGGCTCCAACAGGGAGGACATTTGATGCGGCGTCGAGCATTCATCGCAACGGGCGGGCTTGGTCTGGCGGGGGCGGCGCTCGCGGCTCCGGCCATCGCGCAATCGCAGCCGGAGATCAAATGGCGCATGGCGACAAGCTGGCCGAAGAGCCTCGACACGCTGTTCGGCGGCGCCGAGCAGGTCGCCAGGCGGGTGGCCGAGGCAACCGACAACAAGTTCCAGATCCGCGCTTTCGCCGGCGGCGAGATCGTGCCGCCGTTGCAGGTGCTCGACGCGGTCCAGAACAACACCGTCGAGATGGGGCACACCGCGAGCTACTACTATGTCGGCAAGGACCCGACCTTCGGCATCGACTCGACGATCCCGTTCGGCATGAACTACCGGCAGATGAACGCCTGGATGACGCATGGCGGCGGGACGGAGCTGCTGCGCAACTTCTTCAAGGACTACAATGTCTACAATATACCGGCGGGCAACACCGGGGCGCAGATGGGCGGCTGGTGGCGCAAGGAGATCAAGACCGTCGACGACCTCAAAGGCATCAAGTTCCGCATCGGCAGCGGCACGGCCGGTGCAGTCATGAGCAAGCTCGGCGTGGTGCCGCAGACCATACCCGGCGGCGATATCTATCCCGCGCTGGAAAAAGGCACGATCGACGGGACAGAATGGGTCGGCCCCTATGATGACGAAAAGCTCGGCTTCT
>DASYUS010000444.1:0-2249 GCA_036000945.1 Allostellaceae bacterium | reverse complement strand
CCATACGGCCTCGACGTCGATCGGACGAAAGCGGAAATCGGCGAACATCTTGGTGACGTCGAAATCGAAGGAATTGGAACGAGCATTGGCCATGATAGCGGTTCCGCGGTTGGGGCCTGGGAATTGTGCGGTGCACAATGCTCATATTGTGGGCGCCGACCGCGGCGTCAAGAAAATTTTGCGGTGCAACAAGAGGCGTCGAGTTATCCACCGGAGGTTGCGGCGGCGCGCGGCGGCGGCGGCCGGCGCGCGCCGTAGCAGCGTTCGATCGCGCGCAGCCGTCGGTCGAGCGATGCCATCGTCGGCGCAAGGTCGGGCGAGTCGTCGCGCAGCCAGACCCGCATCGTCGCCAGATACGCGGCGGCGGTCAGCTTTACCGCGACAACGCCACGCAGCCCGTCGGCGGAGACCCCGGCGGCTTCGAGCATCCAGGCGATCGAGCACAGCAATCGCGCCCCGGCGCCGAGCGCGGCGAGCGGGTCCATCGGCAATTCGCGGCCGAGCATCTCGAGCGCGTCGCGATACGGCCGTAGCGCGTCGAATCGCCGCATCAGGAGATCGAAGACGCGGTCGCGCGGGCGCTCGTCGGCATCGGTGTCGAGCGGCATCGCCAGTACGGTTTCGTCGATACGCCGGAAAAAGCCGCGCAGGATCGCCGGCTTCGACGGGAACGTCCGGTAGAGCGTGAGGATCGGCACCCCGGCTTCGGCGGCGATCGCCGCCATCGACAGGCGCCGCCACCCCTCGCGGGCGATGAGTCCGAGAGTCGCGTCGATAATCCGGTCTCGCTCGCTCGGCTCGGGCGGCGCGGCACCGCCCGAAACGCGCGGCGAGCGGCCCCTTGCCATCGCCGGCGCCCCTTTAGCTCGCCAGTTCGCGCGACCGCGCCGTGGCGGCGGCGACCGCGCGTTCGAGCAATTTCGGGAGGCCATTCTCGCCCATCAGCACATCGAGCGCGGCCCGCGTCGTACCGCCCGGGCTGGTGACGTTCTCGCGCAGGCGCGCCGGCGTATCGGGCGATTGCCGCGCCAGCTCGCCGGCGCCGGCGACCGTCGCGCGGGCGAGACGCAGCGCCAGCTCTGCCGGCAGCCCGACCCGCGCCCCAGCCTCGGCCAGCGCCTCGATCAAGAGGAACACATAGGCGGGGCCGCTGCCCGACACGGCAGTCACCGCATCCATCAGCGCCTCGTCCTCGACCCAGGTGCTGTCGCCGATCGCGGCGAGCAGGGCATCGCACAGACGGCGCTGCGCCGCGTCGACCCGGCGGTTCGGACAGGCGACGGTGATCGCCCGGCCGATCGCGGCCGGCGTGTTCGGCATGCAGCGGACGATCGCCGCGTCGTCTCCGAGGTGCCTGGCAATCCCGCCGATCGTCGTGCCGGCGGCAATCGAGAGGAACAGCGTCCGAGGTCCGACAAACCGGCGATAGGGCGGCAATACGTCGTCCATGACCTGAGGTTTGACCGCGAAGACCACGGCGTCGGGCTCACCGGGCGCGAAGTCAGCCGGAAGATCGTGAGGCTTGACGAACCAGCTGACATCTACGTGGTTTGCCAGATCTTCCGGCGCCCGCGCGGGCTCGACTACAAGGTATCCGGCGGCTGCACCGCCAGCCAGCCAGCCGCGCAGCATCGCCGCGCCCATCTGGCCGCAACCGACGAGCACGATCGTGCCCGCTTTCGCCCCGTCCGCCGAACTCATCGCGACCTGCCCAACCGCCGTGGAGTCAGCGCTGCTTACAGTGTCATTGCCGGCGCGGCGACGCAATCTCGTCGGCGCCGGGTAGTGTCTCACTTTGCGCGGCGGATGCGTTTATGCGTCCTTCGAGACGCGCCCTGCGGGCGCTCCTCAGGATAACGAATCTTTGATGGCACAAACGAAATTCGTCACCCTGAGGTGGCGCGAAGCGCCGTCTCGAAGGAAGCACGGCGGTGATCCAGCGCCAAACTAGGACACTACCCGGCGCCGGGCGTGCTTCGTCGCCGGCGCGATTGCTCGCGATGGCGGGATCTTTCGCCGGTCAGGCCTCGCCGATCGGCTCGATCATCGCCGTTTGCATCGCTTCCTCGGGCGGCTTGCCGCCCCAGATCACCAGCTGGAACGCCGGGTAGAAGCGCTCGCACTCCGACAGCGCGATGTCGACGAGGTCCTCAACCTGCTCCGAGCTGGCCGTGCCGGTGCCGCGCAGCATGATCGCATAGCGGAATGCCGGCGAGGTGTCGCCGGCCGCAAGGTCGAAATGGCCGAGC
>DASYUS010000443.1:0-1680 GCA_036000945.1 Allostellaceae bacterium | reverse complement strand
TTGCCTGGGCGGGCGGCCAGGCGCTCGCCCGCTTCGTCCTCGACCATCCCGAGACCGTCGCCGGCCGCGAGGTGCTCGATATCGGCTCGGGCTCGGGGATCGTCGCCATCGCCGCGGCGAAGGCCGGCGCCGCCCGCGTCGTCGCCGCCGAGATCGACCCGTTCGCCGCCGCTGCGATCGGCCTCAACACGGCGCTGAACGGCGTCACGGTCGCGGTCGAGACCCGCGACCTGCTCAATCGTGCGGCGGCGGGCTGGGGTGTCGCACTGGCCGGCGACATCTGCTACGAGGAGCCGATGTCGTCGCGTGCGATCACCCTGTTGCGCCGTATCGCCGCGCGCGGCCGGCTGGCCCTGCTCGGCGACCCGGGCCGCGCCTACCTGCCGCGGGACGGGCTCGTCGAGCGGGCGCGCTATACCGTGCTGACGAGCCGCGAACTCGAAGACCGCGACGAGCGCGAAGGCGTGGTCTGGCAGGTGTTGCCGGAATGACCGCCGAAGTGACGGGAGGATCGGCTGAGGCGGCATAGGACCATTGTCATCGCCGCGCTCGGCACCACCCAGACGCTCGCCTGGGCGTCGAGCTATTACCTGCCGGCGATCCTGGGCGCCCCGATCGCTGCCGCTCTCGGCCTGCCGGCGAGCGCCTTTTTCGGCATCTTTTCGGCGTCGCTGCTGCTCGGCGCCGCGATCAGCCCGTGGGTCGGGCAGCTGATCGACCGGCATGGCGGGCGCGCCGTGCTGACCCTGTCGAGTGCGGTGATCGCGGTCGGGCTCGCGATCCTCGGTATGGCACAGGGAATCTGGGGTGTCGGGCTTGCCTGGCTGGTGCTCGGCATCGGCATGGCGCTCGGCCTCTACGACCCGGCCTTTGCCGCGCTGACCCGGCTCTACGGCCGCGAGGCGCGGGCGCCGATCACCGGCATCACGCTGCTCGCCGGCTTTGCCAGCACGGTCGGCTGGCCGGCGTCGGCCTGGTTCGAGCATGCCTTCGGCTGGCGCGAGGCATGCCTCATCTGGGCCGCCATCAACCTGTTCGTGGCGATGCCGCTCAACTGGCTGTTGATCCCGTCGGCGCCGCCGCTGCCGCCGCCGGCCCGGCAGGCACCCGATGCCATCGCGGTGCCGCCGCCGCGCGCGGCGATGCCGATCCTCGCCTTTTATTTTGCCGCCACTGCGTTTGTGACGGGGGCAATGGCGGCGCATCTGCCGCGCTTTCTCGAGAGCGCCGGCGCCAGCGAAACGGCGGCGATCGCCGCCGGAGCGCTGGTCGGCCCAGCGCAGGTCGCCGCCCGGCTGGTCGAATTCGGATTGCTGCGCGCGATCCATCCGGTGTGGTCGGCGCGCATCGCGGCGGTGATGCACCCGATCGGCGCGGTCGTGCTGGGCGCCTTCGGACCCGCCGGGGTTGCTCTGTTCGCCATCCTGCATGGTGCCGGTAACGGCCTGATCACGATCGCCAAGGGCACCTTGCCGCTGGCGATCTTCGGTCCGGCCGGCTACGGGTTGCGCAACGGGCTCCTGTCCGTTCCGGCGCGCCTTACGCTGTCGTCGGCTCCACTGGTATTCGGCGTGCTGCTCGACTGGGTAGGGCCCGCGGCGATTGTGCTGTCGGCCGGGCTCAGCCTGGCCGCGCTCGGCTCGCTGCTTCTGTTGCGGCGGCGCGGTGCACCGGCGGTGG
>DASYUS010000442.1:0-6479 GCA_036000945.1 Allostellaceae bacterium | reverse complement strand
ACGCTGGAGATTGACCGGCAGCCGAACTGTTACGTCAACCGTTTCGTCCATGGTTCTCATACCGCGGAACGTCACCAGGATAATACACGTTGGGCCCCTTGCGTCCCGGCCACCTCGATCGTGCGGGCGAGACGCCCGCGGTCCAAAATCAATTCTGCTCCCGGGTCGCGGCGAAGCGGAGCGTCGGCCATTCCTCGATCGTGGTGCGCAGATCCCAGGCGTTGCGGGCCATGAACACGGGGATGCCGTCATGGTCCTCGGCCAGCGCCGCGCCGTTGCGCAGGCGGAAGCGGTCGAGGTCGGCGCGCTCGCCGTCAAGCCAACGCGCCGCCTCGTAGGGTGCGCCGTCGAGCCGGGTGGCGAGGCCGTATTCGGCGCCGAGCCGGGCCTGCAGCACGTCGAGCTGCAAGGACCCGACGACGCCGACGATCCAGTCGCTGCCGTCGGCCGGCTTGAACACGCGAGTCACGCCCTCGTCAGCGAGTTGCGTCAGCGCGTGGCGCAGGTGCTTCGAGCGCATCGGGTCCTCGATCCTGACGCGGCGCAGGATCTCGGGGGCAAAGCTCGGCAGCCCGGTGACGCGGATGTCGGCGCCCTCGGTCAGCGTGTCGCCGACTCTGAGCGTGCCGTGGTTGGGGATGCCGATGATGTCGCCGGGCCAGGCCTCCTCGGCGAGGTTGCGCTCGCGGGCGAGGAACAGCACCGGGTTCTGCACGGTCATCGGCCGGCCGGTGCGCAAATTCTTCAGCTTCATGCCGCGACGGAAACGGCCCGAGCAGAGCCGCACAAAGGCGATGCGGTCGCGGTGCTGCGGATCGATATTGGCCTGCACCTTGAAGACGAACCCGGCCACCGCCTCCTCGTCGGGGATGACCGGGCGCGGCCCGGCGGCATCCGTTGCCGGCTGCGGCCGCGGCGGCGGCGCCAGCTCGGCGACCCCGCGCAGCAATTCGCGCACCCCGAAATTGTTGAGCGCGCTGCCGAAGAACACCGGGGTCAAATGGCCCTCGTGGAACGAGGCGAGGCGGAACGGCGGGCAGAGGCCGCGCGCCATCTCGGCCTGCTCGCGCAGCTGGGCGATGGCGGCGGCCGGCAGGCGCCGCGCCAGCACCGGGTCGTCGAGCCCGCGGCAGGCGATCGGCTCGATCGCACGATCCGAAATCCCGCGCTCGAACAGCAGGAGCGCGTCGTCAAACAGATCGTAGGCGCCGAGAAAATCGCGCCCCATGCCGACCGGCCAGTTCGCCGGCGTCGCATCGAGCGCCAGCGTCTGCTCGATCTCGTCGAGCAGATCGAACGGGTCGCGGCTCTCGCGGTCGAGCTTGTTGATGAAGGTGATGATCGGCACATCGCGCAGCCGGCACACCTCGAACAGCTTTCTGGTCTGCTCCTCGATGCCGCGGGCGGCGTCGATCACCATGACGGCGCTGTCGACCGCGGTCAACGTGCGGTAGGTGTCCTCGCTGAAATCCTGGTGACCGGGGGTGTCGAGCAAGTTGAAGACGTGTCCGCCGTGCTCGAACGTCATCACCGCCGACGACACCGAGATGCCGCGCTCGCGCTCGATCGCCATCCAGTCGGAGCGCGCCCGCCGGCGCTCGCCGCGCGCCTTGACCTCGCCGGCCAGCTGGATCGCGCCGCCGAACAACAAGAGCTTTTCGGTCAGCGTCGTCTTGCCGGCGTCGGGGTGGGAGATGATCGCAAAGGTGCGCCGGCGCGCGATCTCGTCGGGAAGCGTGGCCATCTTGCCTGTATGGGGAAGCTGCGAGTTTGCCGCTATGTATGGTGCCGTACGGCGAAAGCCAACCTCCCCAATGCGCAGCCGGCCTCTCACCCTGTCCCTCTCCCCGCAGGCGCGGAGAGGGACAGGGTGAGGGGCTTTAGGGTAGCTACGACAGCAGCTTCTTCAGCCGTGCCGCCAGGTCGGCCGCCGGCGCCGCCGGGCTGAGCGTCGTGGCGAAGTGGCCCTCCGGATCCATCACGTAGATCACCGCGCTGTGGTCCATGTCGTAATCGCCGCCGGCCAACGGGTGCTTGGCATAATAGACGCGATAGGCCTTGGCCGCCTGCTTCACCTCGTCGGCCGTGCCGGTCAACGCGATGATCGCGCCAAAGCTCGAGACATATGATTTGAGCACGTCCGGCGTGTCGCGCTCGGGATCGACCGAAATGAAGACGATCCTAACCGCGTCGCGCCCCGTGCCGAGTTGGTCGAGCGCCACCGACAGCTCGCTGAGCGTCGTCGGGCAGGTATCGGCGCAATGGGTGAAGCCGAAAAAAATGAGGTGCCATTTGCCCTTGAGATCGGCCTCGGTGAACGGCTTGCCGTTGTGATCGACGAGATGAAACGGGCCGCCGATCGCGCTGCCGAGAACGCCGCCGGCGACGCCCTTCGGGCCCTCGCGATAGGCGACGGCGAGGAAGACGCCGGTGATGAGCACGAGGAGCCCGGCCAGGGCGATCGCGATCAGCGCCAGGCGCGGCGTGCCGGTCGATTTCTCACGGGTAAAGGCCATCCTCGACCGCCATCAATGATGCATCGGCGTCGCCGTGCCGCCGCTGCTGTGGCCCGGCATGCCCATCGCCCCGACATCGCCGACCAAGACGGTGACTTGGCGCGTCCCCGCCGTCGTGAAATGCAGTGCCAGCGGAAACGACTGGCCGGGTCGCAGCTCCTGTTTCAATCCCGCCAGCATGATGTGTACCGCGCCGGGCTTTAACGCAACCGGCTTGCCGGCCGGCAGGTCGAGGCTGGCGAGCGGCCGCATCTTCATCACTCCGTCTTCTGTCGACATCATATGCAGCCCGGCCTTGGCGGCGACCGGCGTGTCGACACCCGTCAGCCGGTCGGCGGTCGGCGATACGATCGTCAGGTAGGCAGCGGCGTTTTGCGCCATGCCTGGCGTGGCGCGGGCCCAGGCGTCCTTGATCTCGATCGCCGCAGTCTGCGCGGCGGCAGCGCCGGCGAGCAGCACGCAGGCGGCGGCAAGCACCAGGTTCGACATCGCAAATTCCTTTGCCGCGGGTCGGCCGCCCTCTACAACCGCTCAACGGCGCGCCGTTCGCTCCGACCCGCTATTGCGTCAGAATAGCCTCGATCTCGGCGATCAGATGGCGCAGGTGAAACGGCTTCGACAGGACAGTCGGCCGGCGCGGCGCGAAGCCGTCGTCCTGCAAGGCCACCGCGGCAAACCCGGTGATAAACATGACGCGGATGCCGGGCTGACGCTCGGTGACGCGCCGGGCCAACTCGATCCCGTCGAGCCCGGGCATCACCACGTCGGCGAGCAGCAGATCGTAATTTGCGTTACAGGACCGCACCAGTGCGGCATCGCCGTCACCAACCGCATCGACCGCGTGGCCCGCGCGCCGCAGCCCGCGAGACAGGAACGCGCGCATCTGATCGTCATCTTCGGCGAGGAGAATACACGCCATTGCCTAAGCTGGCCGAAGCCGCTCCGCGATTCGCACCGGCAGAAGCATTATCATGGCAGCCGGTCAGGCGGAAGGCGGGCCGAATCGGTTGAGAGCCGATCAGCCTTTGGTGGTGATGACAGCGAGGCGGCAGTTCACTAAGCTTGCCTGATGGATGATCCGGACGCGCAACCGCAGGAAGAAGATGGGGTCCTCGAGCTGCGGCAGCCGCCGCAGCAGACGGTTCCGCTCGTCGTCGCCTCGCCGCACAGCGGCGCCGATTATCCCGAGGAATTCCTGGCCGCCGCGCGTCTCGACCCGCTGACGTTGCGGCGCTCGGAAGACAGTTTCGTCGACGAGATCTTTGCCGCTTCGCCCGAGCTCGGGGCGCCGCTGATCGCGGCCCGGTTCCCGCGCGCCTACCTCGACGCCAATCGCGAGGCGTGGGAACTCGATCCGACGATGTTCGCGGATTTGCTGCCGAGCTTTGTCAATGTCCGCTCGCCGCGGGTGCGCATGGGGCTCGGCACGATCGCCCGGGTGGTCGCCAGCGGCGAGGAGATCTATGCCCGCAAGCTGCGCTTTTTCGAGGCGCGCGCGCGGGTCGACGGGCTCTATTACCCCTATCACCACACGCTGCGGCGCCTCGTCGACGAGACCGCGGCGGCGTTTGGCGGATGTCTCCTGATCGATTGTCATTCGATGCCTTCGGCGGCGAGTGCGCTGAGCGGCCAGGATGGCGCGGACATCGTGCTGGGCGACTGTCACGGCGCCTCCTGTTCTCCGCGTTTCGTCGAGGCGGCGCGCGCCTTTCTCGTCGAGCGGAATTTCGCCGTGGCGCTCAATGCCCCCTACGCCGGCGGCTTCACCACCAGTCACTACGGCAATCCGCGGCGCGCCTGCCATGCGGTGCAGATCGAGATCAACCGCGCGCTTTACATGAACGAGCGCAGCTACCAGCGCAAACCGGGTTTCGACCGGCTGAGATCCGAGATGACCGCGCTCGTCGCCCATCTCGGCGAGATCATGCTGGAGAGCCTGGCTGCGCCGAGCCGCATCGCCGCCGAGTAGCTTTCTCGGGATCGCTTTGCCGGCGGCCGCGATTGCGGAAAAAAGAAGGGCCGCGCAAGCGCGGCCCGAGTTTAGGGAGGAAACGCCTAGAAGACGTACGGCAGAACCAACCATGGCTCATACCGCACCGCACAATTTAGTGTTGGGACTTCGGAAGTCAACCCCTTTGCAAAAAGTCTTGGCAGACTTGGGATATGCTCATAGCTCGGGCACTTCCGGCCGCACACCATTGTGTGCGGCGCACAAGGGACGGCGCGTCAGACGGCGTTCCGCCGCCGACAGGGTCGATGACGATGCTGCGGCGCAATGACGCGTGCGCCTGGCGCCGGCGATCCGGCCTAGCGGCGGCCGGGTGATGCCGGCTCGACGAAACCGCGAACCCCGACTTGACGGCACGACCGGCACAACCTGGCTGGTCGGCGATGTCGGCGCGACCAACGCCCGGTTCGGCTTGGTCTCGCCCGACGGTACCGTGCTCCATTCGAGCAATTTCGCCTGCGCCGATTTCGCCGAAATCGGCGAGGCCATCGAGACTTATCTGGCGGCCCGCGGTCCGCTCGCCATGCCGCGGGAAGGCGCGCTGGCGATCGCCGCTCCGATGACCGGCGACCAGATCCGCATGACCAACCACCCGTGGCGCTTTTCCGTCGCTGCGCTGCGCGATCGGCTCGGCTTCTCGCGGCTCCTCGCGATCAACGATTTCACCGCGGTGGCGCTGGCATTGCCGCGTCTCTCGGCGGGCGACCGGGTGCCGGTCGGCGGCGGCGCCCCGGCCGCCGGCGCGCCGATCGCTGTGCTCGGGCCCGGCTCGGGGCTCGGGGTGTCGGGGCTGATCCCGGTGGGATCGCAGTGGGTGGCGCTGACCGGCGAAGGCGGCCATGCGACGATGGCGGCGACGAGCGAGCGCGAGAGCGCTGTGCTCGACATGATGCGCCGGCGTTTCGACCACGTCTCGGCCGAGCGCTGCCTTTCGGGACCCGGCCTCGTCAATCTCTACGGCAGCCTGGCGGCGCTCGACGGGGTGCCCGCGGCATCCTATACCGCGGCCCAGATCACCGACCCCGAGCACGGCGCCGCGGACCCGCTGTGCTGCGAGGCGACGGCGATGTTCTGCGCGATGCTCGGCACGGTTGCCGGTGATCTCGCGCTGACCCTGGGCGCCCGGGGCGGGGTTTATCTCGCCGGCGGGATCGTGCCGCGGCTCGGTCAGCGCTTTGCCGATAGCGCCTTCCGCGAGCGCTTCGAGGACAAAGGGCGCTTCCGCGCCTATCTGGCGGCGATCCCGACCTATGTCGTGACTCACAGATTGCCGGCCTTCCTCGGCTGCGCCGCCGCGCTCGCCGCCGAATAGCGCCTTGTTTGAGTGCTAGATATTGCCGCAATGGCGGTTGAGGATGACCGGCACCGCGACACCGGCGATCGTCGAGCCGGGGGCCATGCTTTGGCCGGGCCGGAAGCCGATCACCATGCCGTTGTCAATATGCAGCGTCACCGGCGCGATTGCCGTCCACCCGCCATTGCCCCAGCGCTGGAACGCCTCGCACGGGACGACGGCGTCGAAATTGGAAGGCCCGACTTCCGCCCGGGCCGGGATCGCGGCAATGCCGGGCCAGAGCAGAATGGCTCCGGCCATCGCCAAGCAAAGGGGATTGCCGTATCGTTTCATGACATACCTCCGAGGGCCGCCTCTACTCCTAGAGTCGACATTCTCGAAAGAAAACGGCCGATAGCGCCGATCGTGCCCCGGATGCACACCCGAAAGGCGTCGTGGGCATGCGTTTGCCTGCTTTCTGGGCCTTTGCGTAACTGTTTGGTGCGACGGGCCACGACCTCCCTCTGGGCGGTCTCGACATCGATTCCGCATGCTAGCATTTTGACCGTTCGCTGAACCTTTCGGGTGTCCAGGTGAACCGTCAACAGCGCCGCGCCGCAGCGAAGCAACTTGGCCGCTCTGCGACCGCAAACCGGCAGGTCGTCATGGAGGGGCTGGCCCA
>DASYUS010000441.1:0-13348 GCA_036000945.1 Allostellaceae bacterium | reverse complement strand
CGGCTCGCGGCGATGGGGGTCGGCGAGACGCCGCTTCGGTTGGGCGAGGTCGAGGCGCGCATTGCCGGCAAGGCTTTCGCCCCCGGGCTGATCCAAACCGCGGCCCAGGAGGCGCGCGCGGCGGTGCGGCCCGGCACTGATTTACACGCCTCCGCCGACTATCGCCGCCACCTTGTCGCGGTCTTGACCGAACGCGCCCTGTCTTCCGCCTGGACCCGCGCCGTGGTCGCCGCGGCATGAGCGAGACCCGCGCGATCACCGTCACCGTCAACGGCGTAACCTACCGGCGCGCGGTCGAGCCGCGCCTCCTGCTCAGCGATTTCCTCCGACAGGACCTCGGCCTCACCGGGACTCATGTCGGCTGCGAGCACGGCGTGTGCGGCGCCTGCACAATCATCATCGACGGCGACAGCGCCCGCTCCTGCCTGTTCTTCGCGGTGCAGGCCGACGGGCGGCGGATCGAGACGGTCGAGGGCCTCGGCACGGTCGAGCAGCTGTCGCCGTTGCAGGAAGCCTTCCGCGAGCATCACGCGCTGCAGTGCGGGTTCTGCACGCCGGGGATGCTGATGACCTGCGTCGACCTGCTACGCAAGCAGCCGCTCGCCAGCGACGACGAGATCCGCGAGGGCCTTTCGGGCAATCTGTGCCGCTGCACCGGCTACCAGCACATCGTCGAGGCGGTGCGGGCGGTGGTCGCCAGTGGCTGGCGGCCATGACCGACCCGCTGACGCTGCGGCCGAAGAACATCGGCGCGCGCATCAAGCGCACCGAGGACCCGCGCCTCTTGACCGGTCAGGGCAGCTTCACCGACGACCGCCTCGTGCCGGGGGCGCTCCATGTCGCATTCCGGCGCAGCGATCACCCGCATGCGCTGATCGCGGGCATCGCTACCGCGGCCGCCGCCGCGCTGCCGGGCGTCTTCGCCGTCTACACCGCACAGGACCTCGACGGCCTCGTCGAGCCGGTGCGCGCCACCTCGCGCATGAAGGATTACCACGCGACCCCGCTCTACCCGCTGGCGCATAGCAAGGTGCGCTATGTCGGCGAACCGGTCGTCGCCGTTCTGGCCGAGAGCCGCTACGTCGCCGAGGACGCGCTGGACCGGATCGAGATCGCCTACGAGCCGCTTGTCCCTCTGGTCGATCCCGCGGTGGCGGCCCGCGCCGATGCGCCGCTGCTGCACGAAGAGGCGGGGACCAACGTGCTGGCCGCGCGCGAGTTCGCCCGCGGCGACGTTACGGCGGGAATGGCAAAGGCGGCGCTGCGGGTCGGTGGCACGTTCCGGTTCCGGCGCAAGACCCCGGCGGCCATCGAGAACCGCGCCTGCCTTGCGGAATACGACCGCGGCCGCCGCGCGCTGACGCTGACTCTGGCAACGCAGATCCCCGGCATTGTCCGCGACATGCTGGCCGAGCTGCTCGATATGTCGGGACACCGCATCCGTGTCGTGGCGCCGGATGTCGGCGGCGGCTTCGGCGGCAAGGCCTCGCTCTATCCGGAGGAGATCCTCGTCGCCGTGCTCGCCCGCCACCTCGGCCGGGCCGTGCGGTGGACCGGCGACCGGCTCGAAGACCTGCTCTCGACCAGCCAGGGCTTCGACGAGGTCGTCGAGGCCGAACTGGCGCTCGACGGTGACGGCCGCATCCTCGCGCTGACGGCGCAGGTCACCGGCGATGTCGGGGCACATTCGATCTGCCCGTGGACGGCGGCGCTCGAACCGGTCCAAGTCGTCAGCTTCATGCCCGGCCCCTACCGGGTCCCGGCCTATCGCGGCCGGACGCGGGCGGTCGCCACGTGCAAGGCGCCGCTCGGGCCCTATCGCGGCGTCGGCCGCCCGATCTCGACCTTTGTCATGGAGCGCCTCATCGACATGGCGGCACGGCAACTCGCGCTTGACCCGGTGGCGCTGCGCCGCCGAAACCTGGTGCGGGCCGACGAATTCCCGTACCGGGTGGCCTCGGGGATCGTCTGGGACCGCTCCGGCTTTGTCGAAACGCTGGAGAGCGCCTGCGCCGCCATCGATTACCCGCAACTGCGGGCGGAGCAGGCGAAGGCCCGCACCGCCGGCCGGCTTTACGGCATCGGCGTCGCGACCTATGCCGAGCTCACCGGCATCGGGTCGCGCATCTCGGCGGCGCCGGGCATGCCGATCAACACCGGGACCGAATCGGCAACGATCCGCCTCGACTCGACCGGGTCGGTGACCGCCAGCTTCGGCATCGCCTCGCACGGCCAGGGCCTGGAAACGACGCTCGCGCAGGTGATCGCCGACGAACTCGGCGCCCGTCTCGACGACATCCAGGTGTTGCACGGCGACAGCGCCCTCGTCGCCCACGGCACCGGGACCTACGCCAGCCGCAGCGCGGTCCTCGCCGGCGGCGCCGCAACGCTCGCCTCGCGCCTCCTCAAGGAGAAGGTCGTCCGTGCGGCCTCGCATCTCCTCGAAGCGGCGGTCGAGGACATCGCGGCGGCGGACGGGCGGGTTTTTGTCGCCGGCACCGACCGCTCCCTGTCATTCCGCCAGATCGCCAAGGCGGTCTATTCCGAGATCGGCCGCCTGCCGAAGGAGGCGCGCGAGGAGCTGGAGGTCACCCGCGTCTACGACCCCTATTTCGGCACGACGACATCGGCGACCCACATCGCCGCGCTGGAGATCGATCCGACGACCTATGCGGTGAAAATTCATCGCTACGTCGTCGCCGAGGATTGCGGCCGGATCATCAATCCGCTGATCGTCGATGGGCAGGTGCACGGCGCCGTCGCCCAGGGCATCGGCGCGGCGCTCTTCGAGGAGGTCGTCTACGATGACGCGGGCCAGCTCTTGACCGCCAGCCTCGCCGATTACGTCATCCCGGCCGCGAGCGAGATGCCGAGGGTCGAGACCGTCCATCTCGACGCCGAGTCGCCGTCGACGCTCGGCGGCTTCCGCGGAATGGGGGAAGGCGGCACGATCGGCGCGCCGGCCGCCATTGCCAACGCACTGGCCGATGCCCTCGCGCCGCTCGGCGCCGAGATTTTCGAGCTGCCGGTGACCCCCGAGCGCCTCTTCCGCCTGGTCGAGCGGGCCCGATCAAAGCTGCGAGACTAGCTGGCTTCCGCGAGGCCAGGCCGGTGGGCTCCGCCCGCGCAGCGGGGGAGGTGGCAAGCGCAGCAAACCGGAGGGGGCCTACAGCATGCCCCCTCCACCATGCTTCACATGGTTCCCCTCCCCCGCCTCGCGGCGGAGGAACACGCAGCCTCAGGCCAGGCGGATCGCGGCGGCTTCGGGTCCCTTGCGGCCTTCGGCGATGTCGACGACGACGCGCTGGCCCTCGTCGAGCGCGGAGAGGCCGGCCCGCTGCAGCGCGGAGGCGTGGACGAACACGTCCTTGCCGCCACCGTCGCGGACGATGAAGCCGAACCCCTTGGTCGCGTTGTACCACTTGACTGTGCCGCTTTCCTGGACGGTCGGTCCCGTCGGCCCGCGGTCGACGTCGGCCCGGAACCCGCCGCTGCGCGGCGGCGGCGAGGCGACCCCGGTGCTGGTGTCGACGCTGAGCACCTCGGTGACCTGGGGGCCGCGCTGCCCCTGGGCGACCCGTACCTCGAGCGTGTCGCCCGGCTGGACCGAGGCGACCCCGCCGCGCCCGAGCACCGTCGCATGGAGGAACGCGTCCCCCGAACCGTCGCTCAACTCGACAAAGCCGAAGCCCTTTTCGGATTTGAACCATTTGACGACGGCGCGCACCACCGGTCCGGAGGGCTCCTCGAACCGTGCCGTCGTCCTGAACCGCGGCGCCGCGCCGAAATCGCGCGGCGGCGGCTCGAATTCCGGCTCGTCAAAACTGCGTCGGCGCCTTTGCCGAAAATTTCTGTCCTTTTCCAAGATGATACCCTGATCTCGCACCCGGCCCTGCGTATGATGCCACAAATTAACCATCGGTGTGAATGATCATCGCGCGGTTTTCGCCGGCGCCGCGCGCCGGCCGCCCATGCACCCCGGGATCATCCCAAGGACCATCGCACGCTGACCGGCGCCGCGCCCGGGACTACGGGCCCTTCAGCAGGTCGGGCAGCCAGAGGGCCAGCTGGGGAAACATCACCAGGAGGGCGAGCAGGATCGCCATCCCGAACATGAAGGGCAAGACGCCCAGATAGATGTCCATGATGGTGCCGCTTTTTTGACCGGCCTCCTCGTTCACCGACTTGCGGATTCCATGGATGACATAGAGGTTGATGCCCTCGGGCGGGCTGATCAGGGCCGCCTCCACCAGCACCACCATGATGACCCCGAACCACACCAAATCGACGCCGGTCGCCTTGAGGGCGGGGACCAGGATGGGCAGGGTGATCACCATCATGGACAGGCTCTCCATAAAGGTGCCGAGGAGCAGGTAGAACAGGATCAGGAACAGGACGAAGCCGGCCGCAGTGAGATCGAGGCTGGTCACCCAGCGCGATACCTGAGCCGGTACCCCGAGGATGGCCAGGGCGAAGCTCAGGGTAAAGGCGCCGGTGACGATCAGCATGATCATGCAGGACGACCGCACCGTGGCCAGCGCGCTCGCCCGCAGCATGCCGAGGGTGAGCTTGCCCTCCAGTGCGGCCAACGCAAGGGCGCCCACCACCCCGAAGGCGGCCGCCTCGGTCGGGGTGGCCACCCCCATGTAGATGGTGCCCAGCACGAGGAACATCAGGGCGATCATCGGGATCAGGGCGAACAGCCCAATGAGGCGCACACGCCAGGCCGGGGCGCGCTCGCGCGGCGCCAGCGAGGGCCGGATCATCGTCATCGCCGCAATGATGGCCATGAAGATGACGGCCAGAAGGATGCCGGGGATCATGCCGGCCATGTAAAGCCGGCCGATCGACTCCTCGACCAGGACGCCGTAGATGATGAAGCTGATGCTGGGCGGGATGAGAATGCCCAGCGTCCCCCCCGCGGCCAGAGAGCCCACCGCCAGCGGCTCGCTGTAGCCCCGCGACTGGAAGGCGGGCAGCGAGACCGAGCCGATGGTGGCGGCGGTGGCTGCGCTCGACCCCGACACCGCGGCGAAGATGGCGCAGGCCGCAACGTTGGAGTGCAAGAGCCCGCCGGGCAGCGGCGCCAGCCAGTCGGAGAGCACCCGGTAGAGCCGCTCCGAGACCCGGCTGCGGACGAGGATCTCCCCCATCAGGATGAATAGCGGGATCGCCACCAGCACGAAGCTCGAGTTGACGTTCCAGCCGATCTGGCCAAGCACGTCGAGCAACGGACGGTCGGAGAAGATGACCATGAGGGCGACGCCGATCAGCCCCAAGGCCGCCGCCACGTGCATCCCTACGGTGAAGAAAACGGTCATCAGGATGGCCGCCACAGAGAGGATCACTCTTGCGGTCTCCTTACGCGATGGACGCGGGGCCGGCAGCGTCTCCGCCGGGCGTCTTCGCCCCCAGGGCGATCGCGGCCGCCATCACCACGGCGGTGAGGGCCAGGAGGGAGAAGCCGCCGGCAAGGATGATCTGCGGGATCCAGAGCGGCGTGAGCAGATAGGTCGAGGAGGTGATGCCGGTATCCCAGGAATCGAACACGAGCAGCCAGCAGCGCCACGCGAACAGGCAGGCGAAGCCAGCCATCGCGGTGTAGGCCAGCAGGTCCGCAGCCGCCCGCAGCTTGCCTGGGAGATAGGGCAGCAGCACGTCGATCCGCACGTGAGCGTCGGTCCACAGCGTGTATGCAAAGCCCCAGGTCGAGGCCAGCACGAGCATGTAACTGCTGATCTCGTCGGTGACCTGGGTGGTCGGGATGCCGAGCTCCGCGCCCCACTTCCGGGCGACGACGTCGTAGCCGATGAAGAGGGCGATGGCGAAGAAGATCGCCCCCGCGAAGTAACCCGTGACCAGCAGGACGCGGTCGAGCGCGGCCTGGGCGCCGGCGGCGGCCCGCTCGACCGTCACGACTTCACGTCAAAGCCTGCGTGAGGGGCGATGATCTCGTTGAACAGGCGCGCCGCCTCGGCGCCGCCCGCCCGCTTGACCCACTCGGGCACGACCTTTGTTTGCAGGATGTTCTTGATGGCGGCCCGCACCTCGGGCGTGAAGGGCTGGTGCTCCATACCCTTCTCGCCGTTCTTGGTGATCCCCTCCTGGTTCCACTCCTCGATGGCGACGAAGGCCTTGGCCTCGACAATCCGCTCCGCCTCCTCCTTGAGGATCGTCTGCACGTCCGCCGGCAGCTTGCGCCAGGTGTCCTTGTTGATCGAGAGGGCGACGTGCGGCCGCATCGAGATCGGCCCCACCAGGTATTTGGATACCTCGTACCACCGCAGGCCGAACCCCGGCTTGGTGCCGGTGATGCCGGCGTCCAGGGTGCCCCGCTCCAGCGCGGTGTAGACTTCGGCAAAGGCCACCGTCAGGGGCTGGCCGCCGAGGCCTGCCACCAGGGAGGAGAGGGCGACGCTGTGCACGCGCACCTTGAGGCCCTTGAAGTCCTCCAGCGTCCGCAGCGGCTTTTTGCTGAAAAAGGCCTGGTCGGGGTAGACCGCCATGCCGAGGAGGACGGCGTTGGCCTTCTGCTCGAGGATCTTGGCCTCGGCCGGCTTCCAGGCGAGGATGGCCTTCTTGGCCGCGGCCGAATCCGGGAAGATCCCCGGCATCTCGAGGATCTCCAGCATCGGGAGCTCGCCTGCCACGTAGCCGCCGTAGACCTCGGCCACGTCGATGACGCCCGTCTTCAGAATGCGGATCGTCTCCGCACCGCCAAAGCCGAGTTCGGGCAGAGAGGTCATTTCGAACTGCACCCGGCCGTTGGTGCGCTTTTCAACCGTGCTGGCCCATTCCTCGTACAGCTTCCACGGATCGAGCGTGCGGTTGATCCCCATCAGCTTGAGCTTGAACTCCGGATTGGCGCCCTGCGCCGAGGCGGGTGACGGGTGGATCAGCCCGCTGACGAGGCCGCCGGCCAGGAACGCCACAAGCAGACAGAGCGTTGCCAGGGTGCGCGAGCGCAGGTGCCCTCCTCCTCCCGGAATCGAGAGCGGGCAGACGGGTCGGCAACGCGCGGGCGCGCGCGCAGCTCGGCGAGCCGGTTGGATGGTCACGATTGCGGCCTCCCCTCCCATGAACAGATCTTCTCGGCCCGCTGGTAATCACGGGCCAGGGTTTGCACCAAGCTTAGACGAGGGCTGCTGGCGAGGCAATCGCCAGCAGGTCGGCCGTGCGGCCGGGCTTCGAGACAGGTCCAATGGCCAGCCGAGCGGCGCATAGGGTCTTGTGTTTGCGCCCGCTCCGCGCGAGTTTAGGGGCAATCAGCGATCTTCGTCGACAAGGAGAACAGCCGTGAACGATGTCGTAGGGCGGTACAAGTGGATCGGAACGCGGCCGATCCGTCCGGACGGGGTGCCGAAGGTTACGGGCCGGGCGATGTATGCCGCCGATTTCACGATGCCCGGAGCGCTGGTCGGCCGGATCCTGCGCTCGCCGCACGCCCATGCGCGCATCCGTTCGATCGATACCTCGAAGGCGGCGGCGCTGCCCGGGGTCAAGGCGGTGATCACCGCGAAGGATTTTCCCGACCAGAAATTCGAATATGTCGGCCCCGAGCGGGTCGCGGTCAATTTCTGGCATGTGACGCGCAACGTGATGGCGCGCGAGAAGGCGCTCTATGAGGGCCACGCGATCGCCGCCGTTGCCGCGACCGACGCCGCGACGGCCGAAGAGGCGCTGTCCTTGATCGCGGTCGATTACGAGGTGCTGCCGCACGCGATCGATGTCGACGATGCGATGCGCCCCGACGCGCCGCTCTTGTTCGAGGACATGATCACCCGCGGCGTCGAGCCGGCGCCGACCAAGCCGTCCAACATCTCGAAGCGGCTCGAATTCAAGATCGGCGATCTCGACAAGGGTTTTGCCGAGGCCGATGTCGTGATCGAGAAGGAGTTCAAGACCGCCGCGGTGCACCAGGGCTACATCGAGCCGCATGCCTGCTGCGTGCGCGTCGACCCGGACGGCCAGACCGAGGTGTGGTCGTCGAGCCAGGGCCATTTCGTCGTCCGCGCGCTGACCGCCAAGCTCCTCAACATGCCGGTCGGCGACGTGCGCTGCGCGCCGGCCGAGATCGGCGGCGGGTTCGGCGGCAAGACCGTCATCTACCTCGAACCGGTGGCCGCGCTCTTATCGCAGAAATCCGGGCGCCCGGTGAAGATCACGATGACCCGCGACGAGGTGTTCAAGGCGACGGGGCCGACCTCGGGCTCGTCGATGTGGGTCAAGATGGGCGTCACCAAGGACGGCAAGATCACCGCCGCTGACGGCATCTTCCGGTTCCAGGCCGGCGCCTTCCCGGGCTCGCCGGTGATGAACGCGTGCCTCTGCGCCTTTGCCCCCTACGCGATCGAGAACGCCCGCTCGGTCGGCTACGACGTGGTGTGCAACCGGCCGAAATCGGCCGCCTACCGGGCCCCTGGCTCGCCGATTTCGGCGTTCGCGGTCGAGAGCGTCGTCGACATGCTGGCGAAAAAGATCGGCATGGACCCATTGGAATTGCGTCGCAAGAACGCCGCCGTGCCGGGCACGACGATGATCTACGGCCCGAAGATGTCGCACGGCGGCTACCTCGAAACGCTCGACGCGCTGATCAACCATCCCGCCTGGAAGGCGCCGCTCGGCAAGAACCAAGGGCGCGGCGTCGCCTCGGGCTATTGGTTCAACGGCGGCGGTGAATCGAGCGCCAGCGTGCAGATCAACGCCGACGGTACGATCCTCGTCGCCACCGGCAGCCCCGATATCGGCGGTTCGCGAGCCTCGATGGCGCTGATGGCGGCCGAAACCTTCGGGGTCGATTACAGCCAGGTGCGCGCCATCGTCGCCGACACCGCCTCGATCGGCTACACGCACGTCACCGGCGGGTCGCGCGTCACCTTCGCCACCGGGATGGCGGTCGTCGAGGGCTGCAAGAAGCTGGTCGACGACATGCGCGCCCGCGCCGCGATGATCTGGGGCGTCGACGCCGAGGGCGTCGTCTGGGAGGACGGCCACGCCAAGCCGGCCGGCAGCAATGTCGGCGATTTCAAACCGCTGTCGTTGAAGGAGATCGCCGGCAAGGCGGCGCTGACCGGCGGCCCGTTGACCGCCGCCGCCTCGGTCAACGCCGGTGGCCAGGCGCCGGGCTTCGCCAGCCAGTTCTGCGATGTCGAGGTCGATCCGGAGACCGGCAAGGTCACCGTGCTGCGCTTTGTAGCCGCCCAGGATGTCGGCCGGGCGATCCACCCCTCCTATGTCGAGGGCCAGATCCAGGGCGGCGTCACCCAGGGCATCGGCTGGGCGCTCAACGAGGAGTACATCTACGACCCGAAGGGCAACATGGACAACCCGGGCTTCCTCGACTACCGCTGCCCGGTCGCCTCAGACGTGCCGATGATCGACACGATCCTCATCGAGGTGCCGAACCCGGCTCACCCCTACGGCGCAAAGGGCGTCGGCGAAGTCAACATCTGCCCGCCGATGGCGGCGATCGCCAACGCGATCGAGAACGCCATCCACCGCCGACTGACCGAGCTGCCGATGTCGCCGCCCAAGGTGCGCGCTGCCCTCGACCACGCCGGCGCGGATTAGCGGCGGAAAGAGTCATTGCGAGCGGAGCGAAGCACTCCCGGGCCGCAGAAGAATCCGCCGGATCGAGATTGCTTCCTCCCCGCGGGTCGAGCCCGCGGGTTCTCGCGATGACGCGCAACAATTAGAAGGAGCGGCGATGGCGACCGCGCACGTGACCCTGTCGAGCGGCTTCAGCCGGCGGTACACCGGCGGCGTGCGGGAGTTTGACATCGAGGCGACGACGATGCGCGACGTGTTGATGGCCCTCGACTCGATGTATCCCGGGCTCGGCGAGCATCTGGTCGGGGAGACGACGGTGGCGATCGACGGCGCGATCCACGACGAACCGGCCTATTTCCAGAAAGTCCGGCCCGGCTGCGACATCTTCTTCATCCCCAAGCTCGAAGGCGGCTGAGCCGAGCGCGAGGGGTCGCGCTCGTCAACCGTCCCCACCCCGCCCCTCTCGCCGCTCGCGGGGACAGGGCGACCGTCAGACCGGCTACTGCCCGACCCTTGCCAGCCGCTGGGCGGCTTCCCCGACGAGGCTGAGGTCGGCGTATTTCTTTACGTCGACCGATTTGCGCAAAAAACCCAGCTCGACCTGCAGGTCGACATTGCGCTGCAAGGCGTCGAGATCGGGCAGGGCGGCCGGGTCGCGGTAGTAATCCGCTTTGGTGAAGGCCCAGCTGTCGTAGAACTCGGGCTTGCGCTTGGTCACCTTGGCCAGGATCGCCACCGCCTCGGCATGGTTGGCCGGGTCGAGAAAGAAGTTCGAGGCTCGCAGGTAATCCCCCATGAAGTCGACCATCGCGGCGCGGTGTTCTTTCAAGAAGCCGGCGCGGCTGGCATGGACGATCATCTGGCTGCGGCCGATCGCTTCGGCCTGCGTGAACAGCGGGCGGGCGAAGGCGCGCAGCGCCGGGTCGACGCCGAACGGCAGCGGCGTCGCCACCAGGTCGACCTTGCCCTCCTTGAGGGTCGCCTGCATTTCGGGGAAGCGCACCTCGATGAAGGTCACGTCGCGCTTGTCCTGCAGATTGTGCTTGGCCAGCATCGCGCGTACCGCCATGTCGACCGCGCTGCCGCGCTGGTTGGTCGCGATGACCTTGCCCTTGAGGTCGGCGACGGCGTTGATGTTGCTGTCCTTGCGCACCAGAAAGCTGTTGGTGTGGTAGCCGGCGACACCGTCCTGAAAGACGTCGCCGATGACCCGCAAATCCTCCATGCCGGCATTGACGATGCCGAGCGCGAACGTCGAATAGGCGAGCGCAGCGACATCGAGCTGATCGGTGGCGAGCGCGGTCATCTCGGTCGAGGTGCCCTGGAAATGAATGAGTTCCGGGACGTAGCTCTTGCCGGCGTGCGGCGCGAGACCCGGCCTCTCGAACATCAGCGTCGCGATGTCGGCCCCGGCCACGACCCAGCCGATGCGCAGATGGTAGGGCTCGGCGGCCCGCGCCGGCCCCAGCCCCAATAGCGCGACCGCAAGCACCGCAAGCGTCAGGCCGGCGCGCCGCAACAGATGCATCATCTCCTCCGTCGCCACGATTGCGGCACTGCCGCAATATCGTGATCCCTTACCGCGAAACCGTTGCCATTGCGAGGAACACCGCGACGAAGCAATCTCGGCACGACCCGGCAGCGTCGATCGAGATTGCTTCGCTGCGCTCGCAATGACAGCGTAAGAGCATGAAGGAGATCCGGCTCAACGCCTTCGAGATGAACTGCGTCGGGCACCAGTCGCCGGGGCTGTGGGCGCACCCGCGCGACCGCTCGGCAAGCTACACCGATCTCGATTACTGGATCGGCCTTGCGAAGACGCTGGAGCGCGGCCGATTTGATGGCATCTTTCTCGCCGACGTGCTGGGGATTTACGACGTTTATGGCGGCTCGCCCGATGCGGCTCTGCGTCACGCGGTGCAGGTGCCGGTGGGCGACCCGCTGCTCCTCGTCCCGGCGATGGCGGCGGCGACCGAGCATCTCGGCTTCGGCGTCACTTGCACCTTGTCCTACGAGCCGCCCTATACGCTGGCCCGCCGCCTGTCGACCCTCGACCACCTGACAAAGGGCCGGGCCGGCTGGAACATCGTCACCGGCTATCTCGACAGCGCCGCCGCCGGGATGGGGCTCGGCGTGCAGGCCCGGCACGACCAGCGCTACGAGGTCGCCGACGAATACATGGAGGTGGTCTACAAGCTGTGGGAGGGCAGCTGGGACGAGGGCGCGGTGCTGCGCGACCGGCAGCGCCGCCGCTTTGCCGACCCCCGGAAGATCCACCGCATCCGCCACGAGGGGCAATTCTACCGGGTCGACGCCATCCATCTGTGCGAGCCGTCGCCGCAGCGCACCCCGGTCCTCTACCAGGCCGGCGCCTCGACCCGCGGCCGTGCCTTCGCCGCCGCGCACGCCGAATGCGTCTTCATCAACGGACCCTCGCCGCAGGTCGTCGGGGCGCTGGTCGCCGATCTGCGGCGCCGCGCCGCTGCTCAGGGCCGCGACCCAGCCGATCTCCTGATCTTCACGCTTGCCACCGTGATCACTGGCAAGAGCGAGGCCGAAGCACGGGCCAAGCACGCCGAGTACCGAAGCTATGCCGATGTCGAAGCCTCGCTCGCGCTGTTCTCCGGCTGGACCGGCGTCGATTTCTCCGGCTACCGGCCGGACGACGAATTGCGCCATATCGAGACCGAAGCCTCGCGCTCATCGCTGCGCTCGTTCACCACCGACGACCCGGACCGGGTGTGGACGGTACGCGAACTGGCCGAACACGTCGCGATCGGCGGCCGCGGCCCGTTGTTTGTCGGCTCGCCGGAGCAGATCGCCGACACGCTGATGGCGTGGGTCGAGACGACCGACATCGATGGCTTCAACCTGGCCTACGCGGTGACGCCGGAGAGCTTCGAGGATTTTGTCGAACTGGTGGTGCCGGAACTGACGCGGCGCGGCGTCTACAAGCGCGACTACAGCCCCGGCACGCTGCGCGAAAAACTGTTCGGCCCCGGCCGCGCCCATCTCGCCCCGCCACACCCGGCGACGCGGCATCGCAGCGGCGCATGATGTCTTAGTTTTGCGCTGGACTGCCGCCGTACGTCCTTCGAGACGGCGCTTCGCGCCTCCTCAGGATGACGAATTTCCTTAATGCCATCGAATGTTTCGTCATCCTGAGGAGCGCCCGCAGGGCGCGTCTCGAAGGACGCGCGGACGGACTTGCAGCGCAAAGTGAGACATTACCCGGCGGCCCGTTTTAGCTGGTCCCGATCGCCGCTCCCGTCGGCGGCGCGCCGTCGCGGGCGCGAAGCAGCGCGGCGGCGAGTTCGGGGAGGCACGAGCCGCAGTTGGTGCCGGCGCGCAATGCCGCGCCGATCTCGCCGAGGCTGGTCAGGCGGCGCTCGGCGATGGCGCGCTGCAAGGTGCCGAGCCCGACGGCAAAGCAGGCGCAGATCGTCGGCCCCGGGTCGGGGCGGGCGGAGGCTGCCGCCGCCCGGCCGGCGACGAGCGTGATCCGCGCGGCCGGCTCGACGCCAGTCCCGAGCATCGCGGCGAGGCGATCGCGCGCCGGCAGCACCCCGCCGTCCGCGGCGAGAAACAGGCACGCTTCGAGCCGCCCGTCGACGACATGGGCGTAGCGGAAGGCGCCACGGCCGGGATCGGCGAAGACGACCAGCTCGGCCATCGCAGCGGCGCCGAGCAGCTCCAGGACCCAGGGCGCCAGCGCGTCGCCGCCGGGCAGCGCCTGCCAGCCGGCGAGGTCGAAGGCGTGGCCGCCCGCCACCGGCACCCGCGCCCAATAAAACTCACC
>DASYUS010000440.1:0-2058 GCA_036000945.1 Allostellaceae bacterium | reverse complement strand
GGGGCTGGCCAAGGTGGTTGCGGTGCTCATCCATCAGCCCTGCCTCGCTGCCAGAAAGACTTCCGTCATCGGTGTGTAGAGCGCGGTCGAGCCGGGAAAACGAGACGCCACTTCGCGCGCCCGCACGAGGTCCGCGAAGGCCGCGATTCCACGATACGGCGCCGAACGGTCGAGCGCGACGGCCCGCAGCCAGGCGATCGCATCACTATGCGCCGGCGCTTCGCTGCGGTCTGCGACCAGGAGGACGGCCCCGATCGGCACCTGCGGCGCAACGTCCAGCCCATCGAACAGGTTGCGCCGATGCATCCGCTCGTCGACCACCGACACGAACGGTCCCATCCCGCGGGTGCGCAGATAGACTTCGCTCTCGAAAACCGCCGCCGAAGCGACCGTGTACATCGCCAAAGAGGGCGGGGCGCCATCGTCGAGCGCACGGAAGCGCTGCGCCGAGGTGATGCCGGGCACCGCGACCATCGCGGCGAGATGGCCCAGATACCAGGCGTCCCACTCGCCCAGGCGGGATGGATCGGTGAGGCCGCTTTCGCTGGTGAAGATCATCGCCGGCGACTCTAGCGCTTGCGCAGCAGGAACTCGCGCCCGGCTTTCACCATAGGCTTGCCGTCATAGGCGATGATGTCGGCCGTCGCGTAGGTCTCGCTCCACAATTCGGGGAGGTAAGAGCCCGTGCCGATAACGTCGATCGGCGCGTTGGCGGCGGCCATCATCCGGCACTTCTCCGGGCCGAACCCCGAACTCGCGACAATCTTGGCGCCGGGAAAGCCGGCCTCGTTGAGCGCCACGCGCAGGCGCCACAGCGCCGCAGCCGACACGCCGGTGCCGACCAGATAGCGCAGCTCGGCCTCGGTGCGATAGCCGCGGATCGATTGCGGCGCATGATGTTCGAGCACCTCGTACGAGCGCGCAAGGTCGAGCCCCTCACAATAGCGCCCGCCCGGCGTATCCATGCGGAAGGCGAGGCGGCCGGAGGCGGCGAGCTCGGGAAAGCGCCGGCAGACCGCGACCGCGTCGCTTGTCTCCTGGCCGAAATAATCCACGAGCACGGTCAGGTTCTCGTCGGGGAACGTCTCGTGAAACATCTCGGCGGCGCGGAGCGTCGAGCCGGCGTAGCCGATGAGCGCATGCGGCATCGTCCCCATGCCCGTCTCGCGGCCGAAGAAATGCGCCGTCGCTGCCGCCGCACAGCCGACGAAGCCGACCGCGCCCGCGACCTTCTTCGCGTGCTTCGAGCCGACCGCGGCGGCATACGCCATCATCTCGGCCATCTCGGCGCCTGCGCAGTGGCGCGCGTCCATCGCCAGAAACGCGACCTTCGGCAGGTCGGCGCACATCGCCGAGGCGTTGTAGGCGGCGACGCAGGCGGGCCCAAGCTTTTGCAACAGCACGGTTTCGAGATCGACCAGGTGATGGAGCGGGCCGGTCAGATAAAGGATCGGCTCGCCGGCGCCGACCCAGGCGGCCTCGGTATGGTTGAGCTCGATCGCGAAGCGCGTTCCGCGCTCCTTCGCCATCCTTTCGAGAAACTCGATCGCCAGCCGCGGCGTGCAGATCACCGGCCGGCGCATGAAGACAGCGTAGGTCGCCTGGCGATCGCCGAACCGGCCGACGATCGCCTTGGTCTTGAGAAAATAGCTGTCGGTGCGCGCGGCGAGATCGTCCATGTCATATTTCTGTCATTGCGCGCGCAGCGACGCAATCTCGGCCTCTACCCTCTGCCGCACCGCGGGAGAGGTGGAACCGCTCGCGATCGCGAGCGGTGGGTGAGGGCGGCAGCGCCGAGGTGGCGGCGCCCCCTCACCCCAACCCTCTCCCCGGATGGGGAAGAGGGAGTGTGCCGCGGTTACTTCGCCGCGGCGAGGCGGCTGGCGCTGCCGATGCCGTTGCCGTTCGCCTTCCCCTGGCGCTCGCGCTTCAGCGCCTCGGCGACCTCGAAGGCGAGTTCGATCGCCTGGCTGGCGTTGAGCCTGGGGTCGCAATGCGTCAGGTAGTTGGCGGCGAGGCCCTGCTCGCTGACCTTCTGGGCGCCGCCGATGCATTCGG
>DASYUS010000439.1:0-6401 GCA_036000945.1 Allostellaceae bacterium | reverse complement strand
AGGCGGAAATCGGCGCCTAGGCGTCGAGCCGGGCGGGCGTCTCCTGTCGCACAAGCGGCAGTCCGGCGCGACGCCATTCCAGAAATCCGCCGTCGAGCCGGCGGGCGCGAAAGCCCGCCGGGCGCAGGATTTCGACAGCCTTGTAGGCCATCACGCAATAGGGCCCGCGGCAATAGGCGACGATCTCGGGCCGCTTTGGCAGCGCCGCGAGCCGCTCCGGCAGAGCCATCACGGGGACACTGATGGCGCCCGGAATGTGCGCCGCACGGTATTCGATCTCCGGCCGGACATCGATCAACCGCATCGAGCGGCGCTGCAGACGTTCCGCCAGCTCGTCACGGGTCACGGGAGCCATCGGATCGCGGGCGTGATACCACCGGTCGACCGTTCGCTGTGCCGCTGCGTCATTGGCCTCGGCCATGCCGCGCAGGATCGCCATCAGGTCAAGGACGCGCTCGTCGGCCAGGTCGTACAGGATCTGCCGGCCTCGCCGGCGCCGGCTGACGACCCCCGCCTGGCGCAATTGCTGCAGGTGCTGCGATGCGTTGGCAACGGACAGACGAGAGGCGTCAGACAGCTCCTCAACACTGCGCTCGCCCTGCGCCAACAGATCGATCAACTCGATCCGGCTCGGGCTTGCCAGCACGCCGGCGGCCTCCGCCAGATAGCCGAACATGTCTCGTCGCGCGTCAATCATGCGCAAAAACCGCCAAAGTCATGTCGTCAGCTATAGTTCAACAAATCGGCAGCGTCCAGTTCGCGGCGCTTGCGGCGCCGGCGGCCCAATCGTAACATTCAAACCGATAATTGACTATCCAAGGTATGGCGATGGACAAGGTCGGACGGATCTGCCATTGCGCGTTCTCGGACGGCGTTGCCCGGCGCTCGCTGGTCGTGGCGGCGATCGTCGGAACGATCCTCAATCTGATCAACCAGGGTGATGCGCTGGTGACCGGGATGCCGCTCGACCTGATGAAGCTCGGCTTGACCTATTTGGTTCCGTATTGTGTCAGCACGTACGGCGCCGTCTCGTACCGGCTGCACGCGACCCGCCTTGTCGCACGGCAAGCGGAGCCGGTCGTGGCAAGATAAGCTTTCGCAGGCGGGAACCGAATGGCGATTACCCAGAAGACGCTTATAGCGATAACGGTCAGCGCCGAGTGCCCGACCCACGCCCGGACCCGCGCACACACCGGCGGGCACGAACTCGTTATCGACGAGCCGGCGGCGCGTGGCGGCACCGACGAGGGGCCGACCCCGATCGAGACGATGATCGCAGCGTTGTTGGGCTGCACCAACGTCATCCTCAACCGCATTGCCGAGAAGCATCGGGTCGAGGTCAAGGCTTTCCGCTCACGGCGGAAGCGAGCTTCGACCGGCGCGGCGTCATGCTCGAAGAGGAGGTGGCGGTGCCGTTCCCGGAGATCCGGCTGACGATCAACCTGACGGCGCCGGCAAGCGAGGCCGAGGTGGAGCAGGTCAAGGCCGACCTCGGCCGGTTCTGCCCGGTGTCAAAGGTCATCCGCCAGTCGGGAACGCGACTCCGGGAGATCTGGAATGTCGCGCGGGCCTGATGCCCGCGAAGATAACGGAGGAAGCCACGATGACGAGCCCGGCGGACCCGATCGTCCCCATTCCCGGCTACGCGGAGTTGACCCCGGCGTTTCAGGCCCGCGCCCGGCGCGGCAAGGAGCGCCTTGGGGTCAATGTCAACAGCCTGCACGCCTTCGCGCATTCCGAGGAATTGGGCGGCGCGACCAGGGATTACTTCGAGGCGGTGGCAAGGTTGACCATCCTGCCGCACGATTTGCGGCTGCTGATCCGCCTGGCGACGGCGACCGCCAACCAGTGCCGCTACTGCACCGCGCACCAGCGCCATCAGCTCAACGGCCTCGGCGTCTCCGAGGAGAAGATGGCGGCGATCTGGCAGCCCGATGCCGACGCGCTGAGTCCCCGAGAGCGGGCCGCCGTGCGCTTCGCGCAGGCGATCACGCTCGACGCCGGCGCGATTCCGGACAATGTTTACGCCGATTTCATCCGCGAGTTCACGCCCCAGGAGCGGATCGAGGTGGCGATCGTCGCGACCTCGATGGGCATGTTGAACAAGCTCAACGACGCGCTGCGCATCCCGCTCGAAGCGGAGTTCGAGGCGCTGGTCGCCTGAGCCGCTCAGCCTCGGACGGCAACCGCGAAACGGTCGAGGTCGAGCGCGGCCCGGAAATCGGCGCTCGCTTCGGCTTTCTCGGCCTCAAGCGGGATGCCGGTCGCGTCGGCGACCCGGTCGATCGCGTTGAACAGCCCGACGACGCCGGCCGCGTCGACGAGGCCGGCCGGGCCCAATGCTGCCTTGAGGGTCTCCCGAATGCGGGAAAGCCCCGCATCATCCTCGCCGAGCACCGCTTCCGCGAATTCGACGAGCTGGCGGCCATGCGGAACGCCGGCGTCGCTCTGCGCAGCCCCGATAACGGCGCTGAGGTCGTGATCTCTATTCTGGGTCAGGCCGCTCGCACGGAGCAGCAACGCGTGGCTGGTGGTTCAATAGAGGCACTGGTTCAAGGCCGACACCCGTGCCGCCAGCAGCTCTATCTGGGCGTGGCTGATCGCCCGGTATTCGCACGAGAAATCGCGCATCTCCAGCGGCCCCTGGTACTGGTGCGACACGAGGTCGAAGAAGCTTCTCACCTCGTCGGGCACCAGGCTCATCGCCTTCATGATGTTGGCGGCCGGCCGTCCTTGCGGGTAGATCCCCGCTTCCCTTGCGGTCAGATCCGCGGGCTCGGTCCAGGCGACCCAGGCAGCCCCGGGTCTGGCGCCGGCGGGACGATAGCGCGTCGGTAGACCGGGCTGAGGCGGCGGCAGGGGCAACAGGTCGAACCCCAGGCCGCGCGCCATCGTATCGATCGCCACGACATGGGCGACGATGCTGACGGTCTCGACATATTCCTCTTCGCTGAGCCCGGCCGCGATGACGTCGCGAAACCAGCGCTCGGTGAGGCGCCCGGGATCGGTGCGCACGCGATGAACGACCTCGACGACGGTCTCGGGCAAAGCGCCAAGGGCGTCGTGCGCGCCCTCGATTGCCGCCGGGGACAGCGCCTCCTTGCGCCTGCGACACAGCGCGCACGCCGGCGCTTGCCGTGCCTCGGCCGAAATGGCGATGCGCCGGGCGGCGTCCAACCAGGTTCCGGGACGGCCGATCCGCTCCCAGGCACGCGCGTGCGCCGCCGCCAGATCGGCGCGGATCGGGGCGCTGGCATAGAGCTCGCTCATAGGGCACTCCTGCGTGCGTGGCTCCCACGATAGCACACCGGCGCGGTGGGGGCCGCGCTCGCAATCATCGCCAGCTCCCCGCTACGTTGACGAAGAGCCTTGTGTCGCCGTGTGGGATCACGCCGGCGCCATTGCTACCCGCCGACCGCCTGGGCGACCACGCCGACGCTCTCCCGGCCGAACAGAGAGCCATGGTCGAGGGCCGGCAAGAACAGCACGGTTGCCAGTGCAAACATCGCCAACTGCGCGCGCAGCCCGGCGCCGCGGCCCTCCACGATGAGGCTGCGCCACGCGCCGGGTGAGCCGAACCTCGCGTGGTAGAGGACCACCCCCAAGGCGGCGCCGATCAAGTAGAGGAGCGCCTGACGCCAGCCGAAGCGAGGGGCGAGCAGCACGCCGCCGCCGATGAGCAGCACCAGAGCCGCCGACACCGTCTTGAGCGATGCAACTCGCGGTGGCGCAGCCCTCGGCTCGGCGAGGATTTCGGCGGGGACACTCATTGGCCCGACGGCAAAACCGGGGCTGGCTGTAAAACCGGCGAGACACCGATGAAACCTTTCCGGCCCGGTCGGCGAAACGAACAACGGTGCCGCCGGAGGCATGCCGGATGATCGCCGCCATCGACCGCCGGCAACTTGTCGGGTTTCGCCCGTTTCGCGATTGAACCGCAGCTTGTTGCGAGTTTGTCCAACGAATGGCTCTCGACCTGGACCAACGAACCATTCGATCCTGGCCGGTCGGAGGTTACATCATGAGTTGCGGGTCCAATTTGGCGTTGGCCGGATTCGTTGCCGCCCTTGCCGGCCTCCTGCTCGGCGCCTCCGACGCGGCCGCGGACGAGCTCCGCGGCCGGGCCCGTGTGGTCGCCGCCAATGAAATCGAAGTCGCCGGTACGACGGTGCGGCTCGCCGGCATCCGCGTCCCCCGCTCCGATCAGCGCTGCCGCATCGGTGCCGGCAGCTACGATTGCGGCAGGGTGGCGGCCGATGCGCTCAGGGATCTGACGACCGGCACGAATGTCCGGTGCATCGTGCGCGGCGAAAACGCCGCCGGCAAACCGATCGCCACCTGCCTTGCCGATGGCTACGACCTGTCGGAGGGGATGGTCTACACCGGCTGGGCCGCGGCGGAACCCGACAGCGGCCGGCGTTATCTGGCGCTCGAATGGGCGGCGCGGGCAGCGCATCGCGGGCTCTGGCGCGGCGAGTTCGCCAGCGAAGAGCGGGCGGGCAATCGGTAACCTTCCAGCGGCGAGGGGCGAACCGTGTCGCGGCGACAAGCGCGGTGACGGTCCAGTATGGCGCCTCGTGGTTCGGTATCGAAGACCTTTGGTTTGGCTGTCTGCGCCTATCTTTTGACGGCGATGCCGGGGGTTTCGACCTCTGGTCATGCCGGTTCGCCAGGAGATCCGGCGGCGGGTGCGGAGATCTTCAAAAAGTGCCTCGTCTGCCACACCAAGGAGGCGGGAAAGAACAAGGTCGGCCCGTCGCTCTTCGGCATCGTCGGCCGGCATTCGGCTGCGGTCCTCGGCTATGTTTATTCGCCGGCGATGAAAACCGTCGGCATGGTGTGGACGGACGAGGAACTCGACCGATACCTCACCAGGCCTCAAGCGGTCGTGCCGGGAACGAAGATGACGTTCCCCGGGCTCCCCGACGCGCGCGAGCGCGGCGATCTGATCGCTTATCTGAAGACGCTGCGATGAGCTCGCGTCGGCGCCCGCAAAATCTCTCGCCGCGGCCGTCTCGACCGGCGGCGGGAACCACCCCATCCTCGCCAGGGGCGCGGCGGCACCGCACGGCCCGGCGGCCGGCGGCCCGATCATCGCGGTGGATCGCCCTGCCGCCGGCGGTCGATCTCGCCAAACTTACCGCGGTCGACCTGAAGAGCATGGCCGCAGCCGGGCGGGAGATACACGAGTGCTACCGCGTCCTGGCAAAAACCGGGGACAATATCGTCGGCGAGGCGCTGCGGGATCAGGACACCTTCTACGAGTGGACGCATTACCCCCGCGACGACGTCTATGACGATGTCACGCACGCCCAGTTTTATTATCACGCGCACCCGGCCGGCGAGCGGGCCTGGGCAGAGCATGGCCATTTTCACGCCTTTCTGCGGCCGCGCGGCATGCCGTCGGGAGTGCGGCCAGCCGATGTGCCGCCGCCAAGCGAACCGGCCGACCCGGCAACGCCAGAGGCCGATAACGCCGCACTCAGTCATTTGGTCGCGATCTCGATGAACCCGGCCGGCCTGCCGATCCGGCTGTTCACGACCAACCGCTGGGTCACCGGCGAGACCTGGTACGCCGCGGCAGATGTCTGCGCGATGCTCGACCGTTTCCTCATCGATCACACCCGTCCCTCCTGGGCACTCAATCGCTGGATCAGCGCGATGTTTCGTCTGTTCCGGCCGCAGATGATTGCGTTGGTGCACGCCCGCGATCGCGCCGTCGCCCAATGGCAGCGGCAGAGCGACGCGGCCCCGGTCATCTACGACGACCGGTCGCGTGACGTGGCTTCGACGATCGAGATCGATGTGGACGAGCAGATCGCCCGCGTCGCAGCAGAGCTCGCGCGGCGCATCTGATCGGTAACCTTTCGCCGCCAGCCGACGAACCATCCAAGGCTCGCTTCGTCACGCGCGATGCGGGCGGGTCATGGCAGCGGGAGGCTCCCGCTAATCCGAAGGAGATAGAGGATGAAGTTAGGCCTTACAGCGCTGACGGTCGCAGCAATGGCCGCGACGACGGCGATCGTGCCGGCGGCGGTGGCCGGGCCGGTCTACCAGCAGGTGGCGCAGGCCAATCCCTGCGCCGCCAAGAAAAATCCATGCGCTGCCAAAGCCAATCCGTGCGCTGCGAAAGCCAATCCGTGCGCCGCCAAGGGTAAAACCGCAGCGAATCCCTGTGCGGCGAAAAACCCCTGCGCTGCAGGCAAGAAATAGGCGGCGGAGGACGGCGCCCCGCTCGCGGCAAGCAGCAAGATCGTTCGATTGCCGCGAGCGCCGGCGACCGTCGCCGAAGGGTTTCGTCAGCAGTGGGAGGATGATGTGTCGCCGTTCAAGAAGCGCCTGCTTTCATCGGTCATGATCCCCGGGCTCGCCGGCGTCGGCGCGCTCTCGATCGGCGGCTT
>DASYUS010000438.1:0-6077 GCA_036000945.1 Allostellaceae bacterium | reverse complement strand
CACCGCCTGGTCGAGCAGGCCGCCGGGGTTGCCGCGCAGATCGAGCACAATACCGGCAAGCGGCCTGCCGGACTGCTGCTCGGCCTCGGCCAACCCCTTGGCGATGCGCTGGGTCGTGCTGTGATTGAAGCTGGTGATGCGGAAGACGGCGATGTTGCCGTCGCGAGACATGGTCACGGTCGGTAGCACGACATAGGCCCTACGCAACTGCAGGTCGCGCGGCCGCGCCATGCCCGTGTGTTGGACGCTGACCGTGATCGGACTGCCGATCGGCCCGCGCAGGTGATGGACGACGTCGTGATGCCGGTCTGTGGCTGTCGAGACGCCGTCGATCGCCACGATGCGATCATCGGGCCGGATCCCGGCGCGCTCGGCCGGGCTCTGCGGCGTCACCGCGGTGACGCGGAACGTCTCGTCGGTCGTGTCGAGCGTTACCCCGATCCCGCCGAAGCCGTCGCGCGCCGCACGCTGATCGCGTGCCAAAGCAGGAGCCGAATAATGCGAGAAGCGATCGAGCGCGGCGGTCATGCCGCTGAAGACCGCTGTTTCGATCGTCTCCTGGGAGAGCTTGGCAAGGCGCGGCGAGACCTGTCTGGCGGTGGCGATGATCTGGGCGAGTCGTTCGCCCCATTCGCGGCTGTCGTTGTCGGGCGGCACGGCATAGAAGGCGACGTTGCGACCGTCGTAGCTGAGCGTCAGCGTTTCCGCCAAGGGGGTTCCGAGGCTGTCGCCGACAGTGAGGTTGCGGTCGAGCCGGGACAACGATGCTGCGCCCGACAGGGCCAGGCGGCGGCTCGACACCGGCGCGATGTAGAGCTTGGCCACCTCGCCTAGCCCGCGGGCAAACAGTGGCCCGTCGGCTGCTCCGGCCGTGAGCGGCTCCCGTTCGGCGCAAGCGCCAAGGGCAAAGATCAATAGCGCGAGGCTGGCCCGGCTGATCGTGCAGCCCGGTCGCCAGAACGGCAGCGTGCCAGTCAACACTCCTGGCTTCCTCCCTGTTCAAGCTGGTGCACCCTTCCGGTGAGGCGCGTCCAGCCGGCCGCTACGAGCATCCCGCAAGCGACATTGGCGTAAACGTTGGGTACAGTAGAGGGCCGCACGGTCGCGATCAACAACCACAGCGGCTCGGCGATGGCTGATTTGGTCCGTGCGATCAGCGTCGGCGGTATAAACCCCGGCGCGGCCTTGATGGCGCGAGCCTCGGCCGACCGATCCAGGCGTCCTCGAGGCGAAAAACCAGGCGGCCGCCGATCGCATCGGCTTCGACCAGGATGACCGTTGCCGCGTCGCCGAGCGCGAACACGCGATCGGAGCGGCGCCCGACCAGCCGGTGGCGCGCGGCGTCGTGGTCGTAATAATCGGACGACAGGCTCGAGATCGGGATGAGCCCGTCGGCGCCGCTCTCGGGCAGCGTCACGAACAGGCCGAACGAGGCGACGCCGGTGATGCGCGCGGCGTAGACAGTGCCGACCGCGCCGCTGAAGAGGGTCGCCCGATAGCGGTCGAGCGCGGCCCGCTCCGCCGCCGCGGCGCGCCGCTCGGTGGCTGAGATATGCTCGGCAATCGTCGACAGCGCCTCGGCGCCGGCCCCTACCGGCCCACCGGGCGCGAGTAGTGCGCGATGCACGAGGAGGTCGGCATAGCGCCGGATCGGCGAGGTGAAGTGCGCGTAGTGCGGCAGCGCGAGACCGAAATGGCCGATATTGTTCGGGCTATAGACGGCCTGAGCCTGGGCGCGCAGCACCAGTTCGTTGACGATGCCGGCCTCGGGGGTTGCCGCGGCGCGCTCGAGGACGCGGTTGAACAGCGCCGGACGAACCGCCTGGCCCTTGGCCAGGGCGAGGCCGGGGATCCCCATCTCGTCGAGAAAATCGCGCAGCGCAGCCAACTTCTCGGGGTCGGGCGAATCGTGCACCCGGTACATGCAGGGCCGGTGGCGCGACTCCAGTTCCTCGGCTGCGGCGATGTTGGCGAGGATCATGAATTCCTCGATCAGCCGGTGGCTGTCGAGCCGGGCGCGCGGGACGACGGCGATCGGCCGCTTGTCGCCATCGAGCACGATGCGGTATTCGACTCGATCGATCATCAGTGCCCCGCGCGCCCGCCGGGCCCTGTCGAGCACGTCGAACGCGCCATAGAGCGAGGCCAGCCGTTCCGCCGCCAGCGGAATGGGTTCGTCGGAGCGCCGGTCGTGCGCGGCCTGGACCGCATCGTAAGTCAGCCGCGCCGCCGAGCGCATCATCGCCCGCTCGAAACGGTGCCGCCGCTTGCGTCCGACGGCGTCGATCCACAGATGCGCGGCGAGGCAGGGGCGATCCGCGCTCGGCACCAGCGAACACAAATCGTTCGACAGCGCCTCCGGCAGCATCGGCACGACGCGGTCCGGGAAATAGACCGAGTTGCCGCGGCGCTCGGCCTCGCGGTCGAGCGCGCTGCCCGGCAAGACATAGGCGCCGACATCGGCGATCGCGACGACAAGGTGCCAGCCGCCGGGGTTGGCCGGGTCCTCGTCGGGCTCGGCCCACACCGCGTCGTCGAAGTCGCGAGCGTCGCTGTCGTCGATCGTGACCAGCGCCAGCGCGCGCAGGTCGGTGCGGCCGCCTAGCTCCGCCGGCTGTGCGGCTTTCGCCTCAGCGAGCGCGGAGGGCGGGAATTCGGCGGGTATGTCGAAGGCGGCGATCGTCATCCGGCTGATCGCACCGGGCGCCGTCGCCGGACCGAGGCGTTCGACGATGCACGCCCGCTTGCCGAAGCGCCGCGACGGCAACACCTCCGCCACCACCAGCTCGTCGTCGGCGAGGCCGGCCGCGTCATGGCCGAGCACGCGGTATTCGCTCTTGTCGCGGCGGTCGGCCGCGACGATCACCCCGCCGTCGTGCGTCACATGGAAGACGCCGACGACGCGCCCTCCCTCCGCCTCGAAGCGGCGGATGATCTCGCCCTCGATCTCGCCCGAGTCGAGGCGGGTCAGCCGCGCCAGCGCCCGCTCGCCGACCGCCAGCTCCTCGCCGGTGGCGCCGACGAGTCGGATCTCCGGAGCCTCGCGGCCAAGCGGCCGGGCGAGCGGAAACCCGTCGGCATCGCTGCCGAACCGCTCGACCGGCATGATGTCGGGGAGCGCCGCCCCGGCGATTATTCTGTGATCGGCCGCGCGCGCCAGCTCGCCGGAGCGCTCGATGGCGCGCAACAGGCCGCGCAAGCCCGACAGGTCCGCTGGTCCGAGATGAAAGGCGCGGGCGATCTCTCGCGGGCTCATAGCGCCGGGATTTACTCGCAGGAAATCCACCAGCGCTGCATAGGAGGGCAGCCCAGGACGCCGGCGCCGGGCGTCGTCAGGACGGGCCACTGTTGGCCCGCGTTGCCCGGCTGGCCGGTATTCGAAGCATTCCCTAAGCCGGGCGCCGGCGCGCCGGCTTCGCCTTGGCACTTGTCGGCGTTTTAGCTATGGGCTTGGCCCGCGCGGCTGCTGCGCGGCGCGCCGGCGTTTTGGCGGCATCGCCTGTAGCGACCGGCGCGACCTTCCGGGCCGCCGCCTTCCTCACCGGGCGCCGGGTTTTGGCCTTGGCGCGCTGGGCGGCGAGGAGCGCGACGGCAGCGTCGAGCGCGAAGCTGTCGGGGTCGGCGCCTTTCGGCAGCGAGGCAAAGATGCCGTCGTGGCTGACATAGGGGCCGTAGCGCCCGCGGTAGAGCCCGACCGTGCCGCCGTTGGGGTGGGGGCCGAGGTCGCGCAGCAATTGCGGCCCGCGCCGCCCGCCGCTCTTCGCCTCGGCGAGCAGCGTCACCGCCCGGTTGAGGCCGATCGTCAGCACATCGTCATCGGCGCCGAGCGAGGTAAACGCCGAACCGTGCTTGATGTAAGGCCCGAAGCGGCCCATCCCGGCGGTGATCGGCTCGCCGGTTTCGGGATGCCGGCCGATGTCGCGCGGCAAGGCCAACAGGCGCAGCGCGGTGTCGAGATCGATATCGGCCGGCTTCAGCCCGCGCGGCAGCGCGACCCGGCGGGGCTTCCCGCCATTTTCAGCCTCACCAAGCTGTAGATAATGCCCGTAGGGGCCTTTCTTCAGGCTGACGCTGTGGCCGCTCGCCGGGTCGCTGCCGAGCACCATGTCGGCGCCGCCGGTCTCGCCCTCGGCATCGATGCCGAAGGCGCGCGTATAGCGGCATTCGGGGTAGTTGGCACAGCCGATAAAGGCGCCGAAACGGCCGAGCTTGAGCGAGAGCCGGCCCTTGCCGCAGACGGGGCAGAGGCGCGGGTCGCGGCCGGTCGGGTTGTCTGGGCCGTTCGCGGGGAAGAAATGCGGGCCGAGTTCGGCGTCGAGCGCTTCGAGCACCGCCTTGATCGTCAGATCCTTGGTGCCGGCGACCGCGGACGAGAAATCGCGCCAGAAATCGCGCAACAGCGCCTTCCAGTCGACCCGCCCGCCGGACACCTCGTCGAGCTGGTTTTCGAGGTCCGCGGTGAAGTTGTATTCTACGTAGCGCTCGAAAAAGTTGGTGAGGAACGCGGTGACGAGGCGGCCGCGGTCCTCCGGCACGAAGCGCCGCTTGTCGAGCTGGACATAGTTGCGGTCCTGCAGGACCTGGAGGATCGCGGCGTAGGTCGAGGGCCGGCCGATGCCGAGTTCCTCGAGCTTTTTGACAAGGCTCGCCTCGGTATAGCGCGGCGGCGGCTGGGTGAAATGCTGCGTCGGGTTGACCGCGCCGCGCACCAGGCGCTCGCGCTCGCGCATCGCCGGCAGGCGCCGGCCCTCCTCGTCCTCCGCGGCGTCGTCGCGGTCTTCCTGGTAGAGCTTGAGAAACCCGTCGAAGACGACGACCGAGCCGGTCGCGTGCAGGCGAAGGCGGCCGCTCGCATCGGCGATATCGACGCTGACCTGGTCGAGGAGCGCCGAGGCCATCTGGCTCGCCACGGTGCGCTTCCACACGAGGTCGTAGAGCCGGCGATGGTCGTTGTCGAGATGGCGGGCGACATCGTCGGGCCGGCGCGCGAGATCGGTCGGGCGGATCGCTTCGTGCGCCTCCTGCGCGTTCTTCGCCGGGCTGCGGTAGACGCGCGGCTGACCCGGCACATAGCGGGCGCCGAACTCGCTGCCGATCAGCCGGCGCGCCGCCTCGATCGCCTCGGCGGCGATCGCGACGCCGTCGGTGCGCATATAGGTGATGAGGCCGACGGTCTCGCCACCGAGATCGACGCCCTCGTAGAGCTGTTGTGCCACCCGCATCGTCCGGCTCGCCCCAAAGCCGAGCTTGCGCGAGGCTTCCTGCTGCAGCGTCGATGTCGTGAACGGCGGGAACGGATTGCGCCGCACCTCGCGGTGCTCGACCGAGGCGACGGTGAAGTCCCCCGCGGCGAGGATCGCGTCGGCGGCGGCGCGGGCCTTCGCCTCGCTGTCGAGGTCGAAGCGGTCGAGCTTCTTACCGTCGAGATGCGACAGGTGGGCGGTAAAGCGCTCGCCTGCCTCGGTCACAAAATCGACCTCGATTGTCCAGTATTCGCGGGCCTTGAAGGCCTCGATCTCGGCCTCGCGCTCGCACACCAGGCGCAGCGCCACCGACTGGACGCGGCCGGCCGAGCGGCTGCCCGGCAATTTGCGCCACAGCACCGGCGACAGCGTGAAGCCGACGAGGTAGTCGAGCGCGCGGCGGGCGAGATAGGCCTCGACCAGCTCGCCGTCGATCTCGCGCGGGTGGCGGAAGGCTTCCAGTACAGCATTGCGCGTCACCTCGTTGAAGACGACGCGCTTCACGTCGACGTCCTTTAAGGCGCGACGCGCCTTCAGCACCTCGCGCACGTGCCAGGAGATAGCTTCGCCCTCGCGGTCGGGGTCGGTGGCGAGGAACAGCCGGTCGGCGCCGCGCACCGCCTCGGCGATCGCCTTCATGTGCTTTTCGGACTTGCCGTCGACCTCCCACGACATGGCGAAATCCGAATCGGGGAGAACCGAGCCGTCCTTCGCCGGCAGGTCGCGGACATGGCCGTAGCTGGCGATGACCTTGTAGTCGCGCCCGAGGTACTTGTTGATGGTTTTCGCCTTGGCGGGCGACTCGACGACAACGATGTTCATGCGGCCATTCAA
>DASYUS010000437.1:0-4696 GCA_036000945.1 Allostellaceae bacterium | reverse complement strand
GGAAATTTCGCGTTGTCGTCGCCGGCGCCGGCGTCGCCGGGCTCTTCATGGCCGAGACGCTGAAGCGCGCGGGGATTGACTTCACCGTCTACGAAAAGGCCGGCGAGGTCGGCGGCACCTGGCGCGACAACCGTTTCCCCGGCCTTTTTGTCGATGTGCTGTCGCGGCAATACGAGTTTCCGTTCCAGCCGAACTACAACTGGTCGCGCAAATACGCGCCGGCCGAAGAGATCTGGGACTACATCAAGAAGGTCGCGCGCGACCGCCACCTCACCGACTACATCGGCTTCAACGAGGAGATCACCGCCGCGCGCTTCACCGACGGGCGCTGGCAGATCGAGACCGCCAAGGGCGCGACCGACATCGCCGATGTCTTCGTCTGCGCCACCGGCTTTCTGCACAAGCCGCTCTACCCCGACATTCCCGGGCGCGAGAGTTTCGCCGGCCCGTCCTTCCACTCGGCGCGCTGGGACCACGAAGTGCCCTACACGGGCAAGCGCTGGGGCGTCATCGGCAGCGGCGCCAGTGGCGTGCAGATCACCGAGGCCTTGGCCTGGGCAGGGTGCGAGGTCACCCAGTTCATCCGCCGCGCGCAATGGGTCCACATCCGCGAGAACCCCTATGCGACGTGGGCCGAGCGCGTCAAGCTGCGGCTGCCGGGAGGCTATCGACGCGAGCAGCAGCGGCTCTGGCAATTCATCAACGAGTTCGATTACTGGCGCCTCAAGCCCGGGCCGCCGCGCGCGGCGATGGCGGCCGAATACCGCTCCTACCTCGACTACATCAAGGACCCCGAGCTCAGAGAGAAGCTGACGCCCGACTACAATCTCGGCTGCACCCGCATCCCGAAATCGGACCGGAACTATTACGAAGCGGTGCAGCTGCCGAACGCCCACATCGTCAAGGGACAGATCGACCGCATCGTCCCGGAGGGCCTCGTGATGGCGGACGGCACCGAGGTCGCGCTCGACGTGCTGGTCTATGCCACCGGCTTCGACCCGCACGCCTATATGCGGCCAATGAACGTTACGGGCCTCAACGGCACGACGATCGACGAGGCGTGGCGCGAGCGGATCTATTCCTACGGCGGCATCGCGCTGCCCGGCTTTCCCAACCTGTTCATGCTGTACGGCCCGTTCGCCCCGGTCAACAACGTGCCGGTGCCGCTCGGCCTCGACCAGGAGATCGGCTGCATCATGCGGCTGATCGCCGAGGCCCGCGCCCGCAACGCCGCAGTCGCACCGACCGCCGCGGCGACCGAGAAATTCCTCGCCCGGCTCGATTCCGCGTTCCCCGGAACGGTCTGGGTCGGCGGCTGCAAGAACTGGTACACCAGCGACCAGCCGAACCCGGTGCTCTGGCCGTTCCCGCAGAGCGAGCACCGGGCGTTTTTTGAGGGCGTGCCGGTTGAAGACTTCCAGTTCACGCCGACGGGGCGGGCCGACTGACCCTACCCCCAGGGCGCCTCGGCGGCGGCGTTGCGGCCGGCGATCCGGCCGAACGCCAGGCATTCGCCGATATTGCCGGTGCCCTGATAGAGATAGCTGTAGATCGAGCCCAATTCGCCGGCGCTGTAGAGCCGCGCGATCGGCGTCGAGTCCGGCCGCACGATCTGCGCCCGCTCGTTGCGCCGCGGGCCGCCTTGCGTGTTGAGCATCGAGGGCGACAGCTCGACTGCGTAGAACGGCGGCACGGCAATCGGCGCCAGCATCAGCTTGCGGCCGAACTCGGTGTCGCGTCCGGCGTCGCAGCTTCGATTCCACGTGCCGACGCTATCGGCCAATGCTGCGGGATCGAGCCCCACCTGGACGGCGAGCGAGCGCAGGCTGTCGGCGGACTTGATCCAGCCTTTCGCCAGCTCGGTGCTGTTGTCTTCGCTCCATTCATAGCGCTCGATGATCTGCGTCCAGCCGTGGCTCGGATGCTTGTCGTAGAGCGGCCCCGCGGAAAACATCGCGTGGTCGAAGATCATGAACATCGGGCACGGCGTCGCCAGCGGCAGCCAGCTTCCGTTGACCGGGACCTTGCCGTGGTGGGTCTTGAACTTTTCGTCGGTGAAGCGCCGCCCATTGGGGCCGACGACGATCATCCCGCCGGGGATTTGCTTGCTGAAGTGCAGCGCCTGCATCGAGAACGTCGTGCGCACTTCCGGCACCTTCAGCGCCATCGACGGCCCGGCGTAATTGTTCATGTGCCAGAGGTCGGCGCCGACTGCCATCGCCATCCTGATGCCGTCGCCTTCGTTGTAGGGCGAGCCCGAGGTGTAGCAGCAGGGGATGCCCGGCAGGTAGTTGCGGATCATCTCCTGGTTGTTCTCGAAACCGCCGCAGGTCAGCACCACCCCGCGCCGCGCCTTGACGTTCAGCGATTTACCGCCCCGCTGAGCGCGCACGCCGAGGATCTCGCGACTCGCGCCGTCCTGGATCAACTCCCCGCCGGGGGTCTCGTAAAGGATGCGGATCGGGCGCTCTTTGACCAGCCGCTCGAACAGCTTCCAGGTGTAGGAATAGCCGTAGGTGGGGCCGTCGTGGAACTTGTGGACGCAGTCGGAGCCCGGCAGGTCGGGGAACTCGATGCCGACCGGCGGGTGCTGGTGCTCCTGCGGATCGCCGCCGAGGCTTCTGAGCCAGTCGTTGTTGCGGCACATCTCCTCGGCCCACACCCGAACCATCGCCTCCGGCACGGTGTAGGGACCGCAGAGCGCGGTGAGATAGTCGGCCGCCGCGCTCGCCGATGAGGTGTTGAGGTAGCCCTGGCCGGCGACGCGGGTGTTGCCGCCCTCCTCGCCCTCGGGCGCCTTTTCGAGCATCACGATTTCGGCGCCGAGCTCGTGGGCGGTGACCGCGGCAGCCATCCCCGCGGCGCCGAACCCGACGACGACGACATCGGCCTCGACATCCCAATCCTCTGGTCGTGACAATGATCGCTCCATTCCGGGTTGTTGCCGCCCGGCGCATTTGGCGCATCCAGCGGCAGCGCCGACAAGGCGAAAACCCGCAACGGAGAAATGCCGCTGCCCGATGGGAGCGATCCGGCATAGGCTGCTTCGGCCACGCGAAAGGGTACGCCCGCCATGAAAGTTGGCCTGTTCATCAACACGCAATTCCCGGAGGGCTTCTCGCTTGCCGACCGGGTGCCGGAGATCGTCGCCCAGGTGCGCGCGGCGCGCGACGCGGGCTTCGCCTCGCTCTGGTTCCCGCATCACTGGCTGACCCAGCCGATGCAGATGCTGCAGCTGACGCCGGTGATGGCCTATGTCGCCGCCCACGCCGAGGGCATGACGGTCGGCCCGAACATCCTGATCCTGCCGCCGCTCAACCCGGTGCATGTCGCCGAAGAGGCCGCGACGCTCGATGTGCTCACCGGCGGCAACTTCATTCTCGGCGTCGGGCTCGGCTACCGCCAGCCGGAGTTCGACGCCTTCGGCATCCCGCTCGCCGAGCGGGCGCCGCGGTTCAACGAGGCGATCGGCCTGATGCGCCGCCTGTGGAGCGATGACCGGGTCACCCACCACGGCCGCTTCTACACGGTCAACGATGCCGGCCTCGGGGCGAAGCCGGTGCGCCCGGGCGGACCGCCGGTCTACATCGCCGCGCAGGCCGACGTGTCGGTGCGGCGGGCGGCGCGGATCGGCGACGCCTGGCTGATCGTCAACAGCAGTGGATTGGCCAAGATCGCGCCGCTGATGCAAACCTACCGCGCAGCTCTGGCGGAGTACGGGCGGACGGCGGCCGAATACCCGATCACCGTCGAATGCTATGTCGGCGCCCGCCATGCGACGGCGCACGAGGAATGCCGCGGCCCGCTCGAGTATAAATACAACGCCTACGCCGCCTGGGGCCTCGAAGACCGCACCTCTTCGTCGTTCGAGGAGTTCGCCCGCGACCGCTTCATCATCGGCGACAAGGCGTCGGTGAAGGAGGAGATCGCCCGCTACCGCGAACTTCTCGGCGTCGACCATTTCATCATGCGCGTCCAATGGCCGGGCCTGCCGCAGGAACAGGCGCTCGCCTCGATCAAGCGCCTCGGCGAGATTTTCGCGGCGTAATGTTCCCTGTGTCGTCATTCCGGGGCGCCGCGCAGCGGCGAGCCCGGAAACCATGCACACCCCTCTGGAAAATGGATTCCGGGTTCGGCCCTTTGGGTCGCCCCGGAATGACAATCAGGGTTGGTTCTATTTGACGCCTTTCACCAAGCTCCGGCCGTCGCGCGCAGCCCCAGCCGGGCCAAACGCGGCAGCACCTCGGCGCAAAAATACGGCAGCTCGTCGAGATAGTTGACAAACGAGACGGCGATCCCGGTGAGCCCGGCCGCGGAAAGTTGCGCCAGCTGGCCGGCCACGGCGTCCGGGTCGCCGATCAGCGGCAGGCCGCCCATGCCGTTGGCCTGGTGGTTGCGGCGTCGGCGGAATTCCTCGGTGCCGAGCGCTTCCGGCGTGATGTTCTTCATCGCCATGATGTTGTCGACGGCCCGCCAATCGGCGTTGTCGACGATCGCGTGGCGCCAGTAAGCCTCCGCCTCGCGGGCCGTCGGCCGGCAGGTGACGACGCCGACGGTGTAGACGTCGATCTCGCGGCCGGCCTGGCGCGCCAGCGCCTGCACGTTCCGGACGTGGCCGGTGGTCTCCTCAAAGGAAATGCCGTTCGAGATGTTGGAGAAGAGGGCGTCGCAGTTGCGGATCGCGAAGGCCTGGCCG
>DASYUS010000436.1:0-4204 GCA_036000945.1 Allostellaceae bacterium | reverse complement strand
TACGGCGGGGCCGCGATTGCCGGTTCGATCGGCCGTCTCGACCGGCTCGGCATTGCTCATACCGGGGCCGGGTCCGATCTTGCCGCAGCGCGGGCCCCGGCGATCGTCCCCGCCGGCGGGCAGCGCGTCGGCGTTCTCCAGCGCAGCTCGGTCTACTGGCCGACCAACCATGAAGCGAGCGAGCGGGCGGGCGGCATCGCCGTCATCCCCGGCCACACCGCCTACCAGGTGCCGGCACACCGGGCGCAGCCGCGCCTGCCGCCGATGAACCGGCCCGGCATTCCGCCCGTCATCGTGACCTGGGCCGACAAGGCCTATCTCGCCGCCTTCGCCGACGACATCGCCGGGTTGCGCCGGGAGGCCGACATCGTCGTCGCCTCGTGCCATTGGGGGCTCGGCGAGGAGGTGCTCGACTATATGAGCGAGATCGCCCATGTCGCGATCGAGGCCGGCGCCGACATCGTCGTCGGCCATGGGCCGCATTATTCGCTGCCGGTCGAGGTCTATCGCGGCAAGCCGATCTTTTACGGGCTCGGCAGCTTTTCGTTTCACACCGGCCATGGCGGACGGCGTCACGGCGACTGGATCGGCATGATGGCGAAGGTCGACTTCGCGGCCGGCGGGATCAGCGACGTGCGCTTCCGCTTCGTGCGCCACAACGACCGCGACGAGACCGTATTCTGCGCGCTCGCCGACGAGGGTTCGACATTCGACCGGCTGGTCGAGCACGGCATCCGGCTCGGCACTGGCCTTGCCGCCGAGGGCGACTGGGTGCGCCTCGCGCTGTAGGGCGGCGGTTGCCGGTCCGCCGGCGGTTGCGCCCGATCGGCGCCGCGCGATATAGCATCGGCGGATCGCAGCGAGGGCGAGGGGTATGAAAGCGGTCGTGTGTGAAGCGTTCGGCGGTCCCGAGGTGCTGGCGTTGCGTGAGTTGCGCGATCCGCCGCCGCCCGGTCCGGGCGAACTGCAGGTGCGCATCGCGGCGCGCGGCGCGCAGTATGTCGACGTCTTGATGCTCGCCGGGAAATACCAGTTTCGGCCCGAGCCGCCGTTCGTTCCCGGCAACGAGGGCGCCGGCGAGGTCGTCGCGGTGGGGGAGGGGGTCGCGGCGTTCAAACCAGGCGACCGGATCATGAGCCGGCACCGGCTCGGCGCCTTCGCGCAACTCGGCAACGCCCGGGCTGAGGATTGCGACCCGGTGCCGCCGGCCATGAGCGTCGAGGCCGCGGCGGTGTTTCGCGGCGCCTACCAGACTGCCTACCACGCACTGCTGCAACGCGGCCGCCTGAAAGCGGGCGACTGGGTGATGATCAACGGCGCCGCCGGCGGCATCGGCATCGCCGCGATCCAGGTTGCCAAGCTTTTCGGCGCCACCGTCATCGCCACCGCCAGCACCGACGAAAAGCGCGCGGCCTGCCTCGAGGAGGGCGCCGATTTCGCGATCGACTACCGCACGGGCCTGCGCGACAAGGTCAAGGAACTGACCGGCGCGCGCGACGGCGTCGACATCGTTTACGACCCGATCGGCGCCGAGGTGTTCGACGAGTCGCTGCGCTGTCTGCGCTGGGGAGGACGCATCCTGGTCTTGGGTTTCCTCGGCGGCGGGCCGTCGACGCCGCGCACCAACTATCTTCTGATCAAGGGCCTCGAAGTGATCGGCGTGCGCCTTGGCGGAGTCACCGAGCACCAGCCCGAGATCGGCCGCGCTAACATGAAAGCGCTGCTCGATCTGGCCGGGCAGGGCAAGCTGCACCCGCGCATCTCGCACCGCTTCCCACTGGAGCGCGCCGCCGACGCGATGCAGGCAATCATCGACCGCAAGGTGATCGGCAAGGCTGTCGTGGTGGGGTAGCGGGGCGCAACACCCGGCGGCGACGATGCCCAACCTCAGTCCACCCGGTCTTGCGGATTTCCGTCGATCGATTGCTCAGACTTGGACCCAATCTCCGCGGCAACCGTTTGGAAGTAATCCACAGCAACGGAGGCCGCCATGGCTGACCAGACCAATGTCGACATTGCAGCGCTGCAGACCGACATCAAGCAGCTCCGCGCCGACTTCGCCAAGATCGCCGGGACGATGCGCGGCATTGCCAGCAACGGCGTCGCCAGCGCCGAAGAAACCGTGACGGCTTCGGCCGACAAGATGTGGAGCGAAGCCAAGCGGCACGCCCAGAATGTCGGCCATGAGATCGAGGAAAGGCCGATCGCCTCGGCGCTTACCGCCTTCGCCGCCGGCGTCGTCTTCGGCTTGTTCCTGAGCGGGCGCCGCGTCTAGGTTGCCTTCGACGGCGAGGCCGGGAAGGTGGAGCGCCTCCTGTCGCGGCTGGCGATCTCGCTGGCGGCGGCGGTCGCCGCACTCATCCTGGTGACCGCGGCAATCGGTTTTTTCGGCACCGCATTTTATTTGCTCCTCGTCCCGGCAATGCCGGCGCCGGTCGCCGCTCTCGTCGTCGGCCTGGCGGGGCTGGTGCTGGCAGGATCGATTGTCCTGGTCGTGTATATGACCTCCCGACGCACCCTGGTGCGCCGTGCGCTCGGCTCGGCGTGTTCCGGCCGAAGCAGCGACATCAACGGCATCGCGGCGGCGCTCGGCGAGTTGGCGGCGCGGGAGATGAGCGCCGGCGCGCAAGCCCACCCCTATCACGCCGTTGCCCTGGCGCTGCTCGCCGGGCTGGCGGTCGGCATCAGCCCCGAACTGCGCGATATCCTCAAAGGCGCATTGAAGGACTGACCCGGCCGGGCGGGCGTCGTCAATCGTAGGTGACGCCGATCGTCTCGGCGACGAGGACCGGGCGGGCGCTGCCTTCAAGCTCCATCGTGCTTTCGTTGGTGATGCGCGTGCCGCCATCCTTGACCGGCTCGACCGATTTGATCTTGAGGCGCAGGCGGACCCGCGAGCCGGCCGGCACCATGCCGGTGAAGCGGACCCGGTTGGCGCCGTAATTGATGCCGCGCGAGCGCTGCTTGACGCGGTAGAGCATGGACGCCAGACGCGGTACCAATGACAGCGTCAGCCAGCCATGGGCGATCGTCGTGCCGCCCGGCATTTCCTTCTTGGCGCGCTCGACATCGACATGGATCCATTGGTGGTCGCCGGTCGCGTCGGCGAACTTGTCGATCTGCTCCTGGGTGACCGTGTACCAGTCGCTGACGCCGACCTCCTTGCCCTCATACGCCTTCAGATCGGCGGCGCGTTCGACTTCCAGCATCCTCGTGCTCCTCGTTTCACATGCAACCAAGCCTGGCATCCCGGCGAAGGTGGGGATCCTTCGGGCGGGAGTTCGTACCTTGGCCGAGATGGGTCCCGGCCTTCGCCGGGAAGTCGATCCGGGTTGTTCATAGGGCCGGAAACGGCTAACGCCAACACCGGTTACGGCCGCATGCCGAAGCGGCGCTCGCCGGGTTCGCGCAATTTCTCGGCGAGGTTGGCAAATTCGACGGCGAGGCGGCGGGTGTCGCGCGGGTCGATCAATTCCTCGATCCAGAAGGCTTCGGCGGTGCGGAATGGCGAGCGCAGTTTTTCCAGCCGGTCCTCGATCTCGGCGCGCTTTGCGGCGGCGTCCGGCGCGGCCTCGATCTCGGCGCGGTAGGCCGCCTCGATGCCGCCTTCCAGCGGCAAGGAGCCCCAGCGCGCCGACAGCCAGGCGTAGCGGATCGAGAAGCGCCCCGACGGCTGGTTGACCGCGCCGGCGACGCCGAACACGTTGCGCACGAGAAACGTGCACCACGGCACGCTCGATTGGTTGACCGCCGCCATTGCCCGCACGCCTTTGCGGATTGTCGCGGCTTTCTCGGCGTCGAGGCCGATGTGGAAGCCGGGGCAGTCGCACAGGTAAAGGATCGGCAGGTGGAAGGTCTCGGCGAGATCGACAAAGCGGATGATCTTGTCGCAGGCGTCGGCGGTCCACGCGCCGGCGTAGAAGAACGGGTCCGACGCCATGACCGCGACCGGCAACCCGTCGAGCCGGGCAAAGCCGGTGATGATCCCGCGGCCGAACATGCGGCCCATCTCGAAGAAGCTGCCCTTGTCGACGATCGCCTCGACGATCAGGCGCATCTTGTAGACCTGCCGGCGGTTGCGCGGGATGACCTCGAACAGGAATTCATCGCGCCGCGCGGGGTCGTCGGTCGGCTCGCCGCGCGGCGCCACCTCGTAGACCGACGCCGGCAGGTACGACAGAAAGCGTCGGGTGCATTCGAACGC
>DASYUS010000435.1:0-7351 GCA_036000945.1 Allostellaceae bacterium | reverse complement strand
CGGTGCTGGCGCAACTGGGGTTGATCGACCCCGAAACGCTGCCGGTCGGCGGCGTCGAAAGCGCCAGGAAGGCGCGCGACCCGTCGCTTCCCTCGAATACCCTGATCCGCCGCCCCGGGTAAGGCGAGGGCGCTCGGGCTGAGCGCCAAGTCATTCTCAGTTTTGGTCGGGCGCGTTACGCCGGGTTCTGTTGCAAGCCAGGCTGGCGGGCCTGGCTCATTTCACCGTGATCTCGCCGGTCATTCCGGTCCAGTCGTGATCGGCGCAGATCAGCTGATAGCGTCCGGCTTTTTGCGGCACGAAATCGAGGTCCTTCGCCTCGCCGGGATGGACCAGGATTTCGGTCTTGTCGGCGTCGAGTACGGCGGGATCGCGGAGCTCGACCGTCTTGAAGAAGGCGGGGGCGTGAAATTCGTGGGTTTCCTTGCCGCGGTTTTCGAGATGCAGGCGGTAGGCGGTGCCGCGAAGGAACGTGAGCTTCGCCGGCAGGAATTGATACTCGCCGGCGATCACCGTCACCGGCTGCGCCTGCGACCAATCCGCCGCCACGGCACCTTGCGCCGCGAGCAGTATGAGAGCCGCAACCAGGCGACCGGGGAGCGTCATCCGAACGCCGGCAAGCTCATTCCGCCACCGGGCGGCGCACCGCCAGGCCGCGGCCGGGATCGTAGGCCTGGATCGCCACCGCCCAAAACAGCGCGGTGTAGGCCGCCACCGCGGCGAGCGACAAGGCGCTCAGCCGGCCGTAGAGCGCGAAGCGGATCAGTTCGGTGGCATGGGTGAATGGGTTGAGCGCGCTGATCCAGTAGACGGCGAGGCTCGCCTCCTTGACCCGCGCCAACGGCGCCAGCGCCGAGGAGGCGAAAAACATCGGGAAGATGACGAAGTTCATCACCCCGGCAAAATTCTCCAGCTGGCGGACAAACGACGACAGGACGAGGCCGAAGGCGCCGAGCATCAGCCCCACCACCGCCAGCGCCGGCAAGACGCAGAGATAGCCGACGGGCGGCGGCCGGATGTCCCAGAACCAGGCGATCGCGAGGAACATGTAGACCTGGACGATCGATACCGCGACCCCGGCGAGGAGCTTGGCGTTGAGCAGAAACCAGCGCGGAAACGGGCTGATCATCAGAAGGCGCATGCTGCCCATCTCGCGGTCGTAGACGATCGCCAGCGCGCTCAGCATGCCGTTGAACAGCTGCACCATCGCCACGAGGCCCGGCACGATGTAGACCTCGTAGGGGATCGGCGTCTCGTAAGGCGGGATGATCGCTTCGCCGAGCGCGGTGCGGAAACCGGCGGCGAAAATCACCAGCCAGACGAGCGGGCGCACCAGCGCCGAGATGAAGCGGCCGCGCTGATGCACCCAGCGTAGCGCCTCGCGCCGGATGACGCCCCAGAGGCAGCGGTTATATTGCGCGAGGCGCATCGCGCTCTCCGTCCTCGCGCAGCAGCCGTTCGAGGGCGGCGGCGAGGTCGCGGTTGCCGGCGGCGCGCGCCACCTCGCTCGCCGGTGCATCCATGACGACGCGGCCGCGACGCAGCAGCACGATCCGGCAATCCTCGCTCGCCTCGTCGACGAGATGCGTCGCCCACAGGACGCCCGTGCCGCGCTCGGCACACAGCGCGTGGACGTGGTCGAGCAGCTGGCGGCGGCTCTGCACGTCGAGCCCGACCGTCGGCTCGTCGAGCAGGAGGAGCCGCGGCCGATGCACCAGCGCACGCGCCAGCTCGACGCGGCGGCGCTGGCCGCCCGACAGAAGGCGCACCTTGTCGCCGCGGCGGTCGGCCAATCCGGCGCGCGCCAGCTCCTCATCAATGCGCGGCGCCGCGGCGCGGCGCGACAGCCCGTGCAGCGAGGCGTGGTAGAACAGGTTCTGTTCGACGCTCAGATCGAGGTCGAGCGTCATCTGCTGGAACACCACGCCAAGGGCGGCGAGGGCCGCGAGCGGCTCCTCCCGAATGTCGCGGCCGTACACCCGGATCGTGCCGTTGGCGCTGTAGTAAAGCCGCGCGATCAGCGAAAACAGCGTCGTCTTGCCGGCGCCGTTGAGGCCGAGCAACAGCGTGAAGCTGCCGGGCGCTACCGAGAAGCTGACGTCGCTGAGTACCTCGCGGCCGGCAAAGGCGTGGCCGACCCCGGCGACCGACAACGCCGGGGTTTGCGCAATCTCGGCCACGCCGGCGACAATCTCGGCGGTTGCAGTCACCTTGCGGCTGCCGCAAAGCCGCGATAGACGAAGTCGGGTGGCGCCATCTGCGCCGCGGCGCGGGCGTCGGCGATCAGCGCGTGGTCCGGCGCCAGCGCGCAGGCGGGGTCGGTGCGCGCGGCGTCGCCGGTCAGCGCAAACGCCTGGCAGCGGCAGCCGCCCCAGTCGATTTCGCGGCGCTCGCACGAGCGGCACGGTTCGGGCATCCAGCCGGTGCCGCGAAAATGCCCGAAGGCCAGCGAGCTGTACCAGATATCGGAGAGGCTGGCGTCGGCGACGCTCGGGAATTCGAGGCCCGGCAGCGTCTCGGCGGCGTGGCAAGGCAATACCCGGCCGGACGGCGTGACGTTGAGGAAACGCCGGGCCCAGCCGCCCATGCACGCCTTTGGCCGCCGGGCGTAGTAATCGGGCACGACATAGTCGATGACGAGACGCCCGGCGCAGCGGGCGCGCGCCGCCTCGACCGCCGCGGTCGCGCGGTCGAGCTGGTCGCGGCTCGGCAAGAGGGCGGCGCGGTTGCGCAAGGCCCAGCCGTAATATTGGACATGCGCGACTTCGAGCCGCTCGGCGCCAAGCTCGACGGCGAGCGCGATGATCGCCTCGAGCCGCGCCAGATTGTGGCGGTGGACGACGGCGTTGACGGTCAGCGGCAGCCCCGCTTCGCGCACAATCTCGGCGGCCCGCCGCTTTTCGGCCTGGGCGCCTAGGCGATGGGCGAGGCGATCGCCCGGAGCGGGGTCGGCGTCCTGGATGCTGAGCTGAACATGTTCGAGCCCGGCCTCCCTGAGCGCCGCCATGCGCACCCGGTCCAGCCCGATGCCCGAGGTGATCAAATTGCCGTAAAGCCCAACAGCGGCCCCATGGGCGACGATGGCGGCGAGATCGCGCCGGGCGAGTGGCTCGCCACCCGAGAAATGCACCTGCAGCACGCCGAGCTCCGCCGCCTCCCCCAGCACGCGGCGCCAGGCATCGGTGTCGAGCTCGCCGGAGGAGCGTTCGAGGGCGAGCGGGTTCGAGCAATACGGGCAGCCGAGCGGGCAGCGATGGGTCAGCTCGGCGAGCAGCGCCAAGGGTGGGGAAACGAAGGTGGCATCCTCGCTCATCGCGCCAAGACGTGCTTGGCGACGAGGTCGCGCAGCATCGCCAGCACGTCGCCGGCGATCTCGCCGCGCGGCGCATCGAATTCGCCGGCGAGGCTGTCGATCACCTGGTCGACCGTACGCGCGCCGTCGATCAGCCGAAGGATGGCGACGGCCTGCTCGTCGGGCAGGAACAGCCGCTCCGGCGCCAGCACGATCCAGGCCTGACGCCGCTCGTCGAAGCGGAATTTGACATGCGGCGGAAAGGTCAGGACCGTGGCGCCGTCGAGCGAAGCCGCCACGTTCACGGCTTATGGTCCGACGGCACGAAGGCACCGGGCGGGATCAGCCGAGGCTCGACATAGGCGAAATGGAGCGCGTCGAGCTGCACCCACAGCACATCGCACTTGAAGCGCAGCGTATCGAGGACGAGCGCCTGCTTCTCCGGCGTGTCGGCATGCTCCTTGACGTAGCCGAGGGCGAAGGCGACATCGGTCGGCGCCTGGGTCAGCCGCGGCGTGAAATAAGCCAGCGTATCGGCGGTGATGAAATCGTAATTCCGCAGCATGCCCTCGACCCGCTCGGCGATGATCTCGGGCGAAAACATCTCGGTGAGGCAGGAGGCAACGGCTTCCAAGAGCGAGCGGTCGCGCACGAAATTGACATAGGCGTCGACGGCGAAGCGCGTCGCCGCGAGAAGTCCCGCGGTCGAGATGACATAGTCGCGGTCGAGGCCAAGCCCGTCGGTCAGCCGCAGCCAGCGGGCGATGCCGCCCTGCCCCTCCGCGTCGCCGTCATGGTCGATGATGCGGCGGCGCCATTCGCGGCGCAGCGCCGGGGTCGGCAGGCGCGCCACGAGATAGGCGTCTTTCGCCGGAATGCGCGCCTGGTAGTAGTAGCGGTTGAGCGCCCAGGCCTGAACCTGGCCGCGGGTGAGCCGGCCGTCGCGCATCAGGTGATGGAACGGGTGGCGGTCGTGGTAGCGCTCGGCGCCGATCTCGCGCAGCCGCGCCTCGAGCCTAGCCGGCGACAGCAATTCGCCGGTCACAGGCTGACCTCCATGCCGTCGAAAGCGATCTCCCAGCCGGCCGCTTCGGCTTCGCGCCGCTCGGCCGAATCCGCCATCAGGACAGGGTTCGAATTGTTGATGTGCAGGAAGACGCGGCGCGCGACGCCGAGACCGGCAAGCGCGGCGATCGCGCCCTCGGTGCCGCTCATGCTGATATGGCCCATGCGCCGCCCAGTCTTGGCGCCGATCCCCATGCGGATCATCTCGTCATCCTGCCACAGCGTGCCGTCGAAAAACACCAGCGCGCTGCCGGCCAGCCGGCGGCGCAGCCGCTCGTTCACCACGGCGCAGCCGGGTACGAAATACAGGCGCGCGCCGGTCGCACGGTCGATGACGGCGAGCCCGATCGTGTCGCCGGTCTCGTGCGGCGTCGCATCGAACCCCTCGCCCTCGCGATAAAGCGGCACCTTGCCCGGCACCGCGAACGCCTCGACCGCGATGCCGGAAGCGCCGCCCGGCCCGGCAAGGACGATCTCGCGGTCGAGCGGCAGCACGATCCGGGTGACGCAATCCGGCGCGAGCACGCCGAAGATCGGGTTTTCGGCGAGGACGCCGAGCACCGGCTCGGTGGCGTAGAGGGTGAAGGCGTGGCGCTCGCGCAGATGCAGCAGCCCCATAACCGCATCGACATCGCCGCCGGTCAGCACCACCCCGGCGATCGGCGACGAGCGCAGGTCCCGGTTCGGGTGGAGGGCCGGCGTTGCCTCGATCTGCGCCCGCAGATCGGGTGAGGCGTTGAGGATGAACCAATCGCGCTCGTTGGCCGACACGGCCAGCGACGCTTGCGTGCGTGCCGGTGCTGACGAATCACCAGAACGCGCGCGGCGGCAGGCCGGCGCGTTCGAATTCCATTGCGGGAAGCCGCCCCCCGCGGCCGCGCCGAGAACGATGGCGCGCAATAACGCCCCGCCCGGCGGCTAAGGGGCGCTACGCGACTTCGGCGCAGGCGTACGCGTTGATTTCGAGGCCGATCGCGATCTCGACGATCCGCGGCTTCACCCACTTCTTCATGCCGATCTCCCCACTACCCGTCTTGCCGGGCGTCGAAAATTAGTTAAAGGCCGCCGGCCTGTCAACGCAAGCTGCCGAGTCATTTAAACATAAAAAAATTGTTTATCAGGAATTTATGACATGAACTTACGCTGGAACTGGCGTAATCCACCAAAGCGGACGTTAGGGCTGGGCGGGAGAACCCGGAACATGGACAACATCGACCGCTTGCTGCTGGAGATCCTGCAGGAGGACGCGACGCTGTCGATCGCCCAGATGGCCGAGCGTGTCGGGCTGTCGCCGACCCCGTGCTGGCGGCGCATCCAGAAGCTGGAGGCCGGTGGCGTGATCACGCGCCGGGTCGCGATCGTCGATCCGGACCGCGTCGGCGTCGGCCTCTCCGTCCTGGTCAGCATCGAAGCCGGCGAGCACACGCCGGATTGGCTGCAATCCTTCAGCGCCGGCATCGCTGCGATGCCTGAGGTGATGGAGGTGTATCGCATGGCCGGCGACGTCGATTACATGCTCCGCGTCGCGGTTGCTGACATGGCGGAATACGACGCCTTCTACAAACGCCTGATCGCCGTCGCCCCGATGAAGAACGTGACCTCGCGGTTCGCCATGGAGCGGATGAAGTACACCACCGCCTACCGCCTGCACCCGCGCGCCTTCCGTGACCGCCGGACTGCCGATGACGGTGACGAGGAATAGCTTTCCGCGCCATCGCCCGACCGGAGCAAGCCAGGCTCTTAAAAGTATTAATAAAGTAATAACTTACTATTTGACGTCAGCAGACCGATCAACGATCTTAATATCGGTTCGATATGAGGGCATTGGGTGCCTGATATTGCCCGTTGCCTTTGTGGTTGACCGCTTTTATTCAAATGCATAGTTTTGAGGAGCTGGTGCGATGCTCGACGACATGCAGCTACGCGAGGCGCTGACGGTCCAGCCCGGCCAGATCTGGCTGATCGAGCAAAATTCGACGACCGCGCTGTCGCCGCGCGACCACGAGGCGCTCACCGGAGCGAACGTGGTGATTTATGACCGCGCGCTGGCACCGCTGGTGGCGAGATTTCTCCCGGTCGGTTCCTATGCCGAGCCATTGTCGCACGCGGCGCAAGCGGCGGGTTCGCCGATTTCACCGCGGGCAATCGAGTTTGCCGCCGGCGGCTGGAGCGTCGTGCAACTGGTCGAGGCGCGCGCCGGACGGCACCAGCGGCTGCGCGATGCAGCCGAAGCGCTGACCCCACTCGGCGGCGCCGCCGACCTGTCCGTGCTGGTGATCGCGAAATCGCATGCTGGCCGCGAGCGGAGCCGCGATGCCTCGCTGCCCAACCTCTCCACCCTGCTCGACGAGTTCGCCGACGATGACCCGCTGACTCTGATCTTCGGGCCGCTCGACGTCCGATACCCGTTGCAAACCCAAGCCTTTACCGCCAACGGGCTCGCCGGGTGAGCGGCGGCATGGCCGCGATCGACAGCGTCTCGAAGGCCGAGGCGATCAAGCAGCAGAGCCGGCAATTGCGCGGCAATCTCGCGGCGGGTCTCGCCGATACCGCGACGCCGTTCGACAATGCCGGCTACAGCCTCCTCAAATTTCACGGCATCTATCAGGGCTATGACCGCGACAGCGCCACCGAGCGCAAGCAGCGCGGTGACGACAAGGTCTGGCAATTCATGGTGCGCGTGCGGATCCCCGGCGGCCGCCTCGCCGCCGGGCAATACCTTGCGCTCGACGCGCTCGCCGACCGCTATGCCGACGGCTCCCTACGCATCACGACGCGCCAGAGCATCCAGTTTCACGGCGTCGTCAAGCCCGGGCTGAAGGCGGCAATCGCCGAGATCAACCAGGCATTGCTGACGACGCTCGCAGCCTGCGGCGACGTTGTGCGCACCGTAACGACCGTACCGGCGCCGCTCCGCGACCAGGTGCACAACCGGCTGGAGGACGATGCGCGCCGCCTCTCGACGCATCTCTTGCCGCGCACCGGCGCCTATCA
>DASYUS010000434.1:0-6298 GCA_036000945.1 Allostellaceae bacterium | reverse complement strand
GCACGCCGCGACTTCACGATCAACGCGATCTATCTCGACCCGGACGGCACCGTACACGACCCGGTCGGCGGGCTCGCCGATCTCGAAGCCCGGCGCGTGCGTTTTGTCGGCGCGGCGGCAACGCGGATCGCCGAGGATGTGCTGCGCGTCCTGCGCTATTACCGCTTCGAGGCCAGGTTCGGCACTGGCCACGGTGACTCCGCGGCGCGCGCCGCCTGCCGCGCTGCGGCTGGATCTCTGTGGCGCCTATCGGCTGAGCGGGTCGCCGGCGAACTGATCCGGCTGCTGCGCGTGCCGCAGCCCATTCCGGCACTGCGGATGATGAGCGAGGACGGGGTGCTGGCGGCGGTGCTGCCGGAAGCGACTCGTCTCGACCGGCTGGAGCAACTGGTTCGGATCGAACCGGCGCCGCCGGACCCGCTCCGCCGCCTCGCCGCGCTCGCCGCCGTCGATGCCGACGGCATGGCGGCAATGGCCGAGCGGCTGCGGCTGTCGAACACGCAACGGGATCGCCTCGTCGGTCTCGCGCGACCCTGGCCGATCGACCCGAACGCCGGCGAAAAGACGCAGCACGTCGCGCGGTATCGGCTGGGCGAGCAACGCTACCTCGATTTGCTTTGGCTGTTCGCCGCGGAAGACTGGTCGCGCGATGCCGAAAAACAGACCCTGAGGCGCGAGCGCCTCGCCGACCTTCTCACCCTGGCGACAACGTGGCAGCCACCGCGCTTCCCACTCGCCGGGCGCGACCTCGTCGCGCTCGGCATCCCGCCCGGCCCCCGAATGGGCAAGCTTTTGGCCGAGGCGCAGCGCTGGTGGGAGGCGGGCGATTTCGCCGCCGACCGCGCGGCCTGCCTCGAACAGCTCAAGAAACTTACCGGCCCAGGCCCGGAACAGCCGTCCGGATGATCTGCGGTTGCGGGGTCGGCGCCGGCCATGGCGGGCAACGCGCAGACAAATCGGTTTTTTATCGCGCAAATATCGCGGTAAACTCGCCGATCGCGCGGGTGAACGAACGATATGGATCTGGGGGATCGCCGCTTCGTCGTCGAACTGATCAAGCCGTCGCATTACGACGACGAGGGCTACGTCATTCAATGGCTGCGCTCGTGGATCCCGTCGAATTCGCTGGCCTGCCTTTACGCGATTACCCAGGACATCGCGGCTCGGCGCGGGCTCGGCGCCGATGTGACGATCGAGACCCATGCCTATGACGAGTGCCACACGGTCATCCCGATACGGCGGATCATCCGGCGCATCAGGGCGGCCGATGGCGGGCTGGTCTGCCTGGTCGGGGTGCAATCCAACCAGTTCCCGCGCGCGATGGATCTTGCCCGGCAGCTTCGCCGCGCCGGCATTCAGGTTGCGGTCGGCGGTTTCCATGTGTCGGGCTGCCTTGCCATGCTTCCCGAATTGCCGCGCGACATCGCCGAGGCGCGCGATCTCGGCGTTTCGCTGTTCGCCGGCGAGGCCGAAGGCCGGCTCGCCGAAGTCTTCGCCGACGCCCTCGCGGGTCGACTGAAGCCGATCTACAACTACATGAACGATCTGCCGGGATTGCAGCAGCAGGTCACCCCGTTTCTGCCGATCGACATCATCCGCGGCTACAGCGAGAGCCTCGGCGCCTTCGATGCCGGCCGCGGCTGCCCGTTCCAATGCAGCTTTTGCACGATCATCAACGTCCAGGGGCGCAAGTCCCGCTGGCGCGACGCCGACGATGTCGAGCAGCTGGTGCGCGCCAACATCGCCCAGGGCGTCTACCGGTTTTTCATCACCGACGACAATTTCGCGCGCAACCGCAACTGGGAGGCGATCTTCGACCGGCTGATCGAGATGCGCGAGAGGGAGGGCCTCACCCTTAACTTCCTGATCCAGGTCGATACGCTGTGCCACCGCATCCCGAAATTCATCGAGAAGGCGGCGCGCGCCGGCTGCGCCCGGGTCTTTATCGGGCTGGAGAACATCAACCCCGACAACCTCCTGGCCGCCAAGAAAAAGCAGAACCGGGTGCATGAATACCGCCAGCTCTTCCTCGAATGGCGCAAGCACCGGGTCATCACCTACGCCGGCTACATCCTCGGCTTTCCGAACGACACCCCGGAGCGGATCGCCCGCGACATCGCCACGGTGCAGCGCGAGCTGCCGGTCGACCTGCTCGAATTTTTCATTCTGACGCCGCTGCCCGGTTCGGCCGACCACAAAGAGCTCTATACCGCCGGGGCGTGGATGGACCCCGACATGAACAAATACGATCTCGAGCACGTCACCGCGCATCACCCGGCGATGACCGCGGCGGAGTGGCAGTCGATCTATCGCCGCGCCTTCGACCTTTATTATTCGCCCGAGCATATCGAGCGGATGTTCCGGCGGGCAAAAGCCGCCGGGATCAAACCGGTCCGGCTGGTCAATCACGTCCTGCAATTCTACTTCACCTTCAAGCAGGAGAAGGTGCACCCGCTGCAAGGCGGCTTTTTCCGCCGCAAGCTCCGCCGTCAGCGCCGCTCGGGGCTGCCCCGCGAAAACCCGCTCGTCTTCTACCCGCGGCGGGTGTTCGAAGTCGTCGACACGCATGTCCGGCTGGCGGCGTTCTACCTCTTCCTGCACCGCCTGCGCAAAAAGGTCGAGCGCGATCCTTTGCCCTACAGCGATCCGGCGCTCGCGCCGGTCGAGGAGGAAGCGGCCACGGCGCCGGTGCGCAGCAAGCGGCAAGCGGCGGCGGCCTGACCCTCGAACGGGCCCCCGGCGGGGGCCGCGCCGCCGTTCGGCGTTTCCCTGCCGGCAGGGAATTTTTTCATCGTCGCCGGGCAAGCCGTTGTCATGGCGCGCTTTTCTCTGCAGACACCGGGAATTTTTTGACGCGACGGCAGGGAATTTCGGCCGATTGCAGGGAATTGGTGCAGGGAATTCAGGTGTCATATCGATATATGCAATTATGATATTGACAATTGCCCCCGATAGATGTATATCACAGGTCGCAATGTCAACCGCTGTCGGTTCGTGAGCGACACCCCGCCGGATTACCGCGTCGGCTACAAGCAGCCGCCGCTGCACAGCCGCTTCAAGAAAGGCCAATCCGGCAACCCCGAAGGCGGCCGGCGGCGGCCGCGCCCTGATCGCCGGCTCGTCGCCCTGCTCGAAGCCGCGCTCAACGCCAGGATGGCCCGCCGGCGGCGCCGGCCGTTGACGCGGCGCCAAGCGGTCGTCGTCGGCCTCGTCGAGAAATCGGCCGCCGGCGATCTCCGCGCCATCAAGTTGTTGCTCGACCTCGTGCTGAAAGCCGAACTCGCCGCCCCGCCCCCGAGCCCCGGCCCAGGCGACGACGACGACCCGCGCACCCTCCTCAAGCGCAAACTCGCCCGCCTCGCCGCCGCCATGCATGTCGACGCAGCGGCGATCAGCGGGACCGAGCATTCCCCGGAGAACGCCCAGCCGCCGTCTCCCGGCTGACGATGGATTTCGCTCCACTCGACCCATCCCGCGCTTGCTTGCTGCCCCCCGGACGCCGGCGACGGATGATGCCCCTGAGGCGCCATTGCTGCCGGGCTGGCCGTGGTGAGGTTGGGCGTGAACGTGCGCCACGCCCGCAACAGGAGAACGTGGCGATTGCGCAGAACGGCTGTCTTCACCGATACTTGGATTATGCGGTAACAAAATAGCAAATCGAGCTTAGCGCGAAGCATCTTGATTTCGCGCCGGCAACGCTCCTGCTCCCGAGCGTGCCCCGGTGCTCCGGGGAAAATTGGGGGAGGCGATGAGCTACGTCATCAGCACCACGATCACTAACGGCGTCGTTCTCGATACCGCGGGGGACAACCCGGCGACGGTCACGGCGACCGGCTATGTCGGCAACACCGGCGGAAGCCACGACGGCGACGCGATCTACGGCGAGGCCGGCATCGTCTGGACCGTGGTCAACCGCGGCACGATCGTCGGCAATCCCGCGTACTCTAGCGCCGGCATATATCTCAAATCCGGCGGCAACGTGACCAACGGCGGGATCGGCGCGACCGCTGCGCTAATCTCCGGCACCCGCTTCGGCGTCCTCATCGCCGGCAGCGCCGGTACGGTCGCCAATTTCGGCATGATTAGCGCCGCATCGACCGCCAGCTATGGCGTCCGCCTTCTCGCCGGCGGCCGCGTGACCAATGGCGCCAGCGTCGCGACGACGGCGCAGATCTCCGGCGGAACCAGCGGCGTTGTCGTCGAGGGTGGCGCCGGTACGGTCGTCAATTTCGGCACGATGACCGGGTCCAACTTCGACGGCATTGACCTGAGCAGCGGCGGGAGCGTCGTCAACGGTGCCGGCGGCGCGACGACCGCGCTGATCTCCGGCGGCCGCTACGGCATTGCCTCCAATGGCGCCACCACGATCCGCAATTTCGGCACGATCACCGGTTCCGCCGGCGGCATTCGAATGTTCGGCAGCGGGAGTGTTGTAAACGGCGCCAGCGGCGCGACCGCCGCGCAGATTTCCGGCGGCCAGTACGGTGTGCGCATCGATGCCAGCGGTACGGTTACAAATTTCGGCACGGTTACCGCCACATCGACCAGCGGCCGCGGCGTCTACCTTAACGCCGGCGGCAGCGTCACCAACGGCGCGAGCGGGGCGTCGGCCGCGCTGATCTCCGGGAGCAACAACGGCGTCCTCGTTTTCGGCGGCGCTGGGACGATCGGTAATTTCGCCACGATCGCCGCGACTGGCACCTACGGCGTCGGCATCTACCTTAACGTTGGCGGCAGCGTCACCAACGGCAGCGCCGGTGTGATCGATGCGACGATCAGCGGCGGGCAGCTTGGCGTGTTCATAGGGAACGGCGTCGGCACGGTCACCAATTTCGGCATCATCTCCAGCGGCACCAGCGGCATTGACTCGGGCGTCGCGCTGTACGGCGGCCTCGTCACGGTCAATCGCTATGCGCTGATCATCGGCGGAGTCGGCATCGAAATCGGCGGCGGCGGCGGCACCGTCATCGCGTCGGGCGCGATCAGCGGCCGCGGCGGCACCGCGATCCACTTCAGCGGGAACAACGACACGCTGATCCTCGATCCTACAGCGGTCATATCCGGCAAGGCTTCCGGCGGGTATGGCAACAACACGCTAGAACTGCGCGCCGGCGTCACCGCCGGAACATTGAGCGGGCTCGGCACGGACTTTGTCGATTTCGGCCATGTCATCGTCGATTCCGGCGCCGTCTGGACGATCGAGGTCGGCGCCCCGACCGGCGGTCAGGTCATCGTCGGGAGCGGCGGCGCGAACCGGCTGGTCTTTGATTATGCCGGCACGATCGATCTGTCTGCCGCTAGCGGCTTTCCGACGATCGGGCTGGCCGGCCTCAGCAGTAACGAAGCCAGCCTCGGCAATGCGAACTTCGTCGGCCTCGCGACGCCGCAGATTGCGGTTACCGGCGGCAATTTCGGCAATACGCTCGACGCCTCCGCGCTGACCGGCGGCAACCGGGTCGTGTTCACCGGCGGTGCGCGCGCCGACACGCTGATCGGCGGCGCCGGCAACGATGTGCTTAATGGGGGCGGCGGCAACGATGTGCTGACCGGCAAGCCGGGCAACGACACGTTGACCGGCGGCGGCGGTGCCGACACGATGACCGGCGGCGGCGGCAATGACATCTATGTTGTCGACAATACCGGCGATGTCGTTAGCGAGGCGTCGGGGGCGGGCACCGACACGGTCAAGACAACGCTCCTCCTCTACACGCTCGGCGCCAATGTCGAGAAGCTCGTCTTTACCGGCACCGGCAACTTCACCGGCACCGGCAACAGCCTCGCCAACACGATTACCGGCGGGGCCGGCAACGACACGCTGCGCGGCGGCAGCGGCGCGGACACGCTGATCGGCGGCGTCGGCAACGACACCTACTTTGTCGACAATGCCGGCGATGTGGTAACCGAAGTGGCCGGCGGCGGCACCGACACCGTCAATACGTCGCTGCTGGGCTACACGCTCGGCGCCAATGTCGAGAAGCTCACGTTCAACGGCGTCGGCAACTTCGCCGGCACCGGCAACGTCCTCAACAACACGATCACCGGCGGGGCGGGCAACGACACACTGAACGGTGGGCAGGGTAACGACACGCTGAACGGGAACGGCGGCAATGATACGCTCGATGGCGCCCTCGGCAACGACGCGCTGACCGGCGGCGCCGGCAACGACTCCTACCGCTTCGATACGGCGCTCGGGGCGAGCAATGTCGATCACATCTTCGACTTCAATAGCGTCGCCGATCAGATCCTGCTGGACGATGCGGTGTTCACCGCCGCCGGCGCACCCGGCACCTTGGCGGGA
>DASYUS010000433.1:0-5641 GCA_036000945.1 Allostellaceae bacterium | reverse complement strand
ACGCTAGAGCATGGGGAACAGGAGAAGAAACCATGACGATGCACACGACCGGGACCCGTGAAGATTGGCTCGTGGCCCGCCTCGAGCTGCTCGAGGCGGAAAAGGAGCTGACGCGGCGCAGCGACGATCTGGCCCGGCGGCGGCAGGCGCTGCCGTGGGTCCGAGTGGATAAGGAGTACCCCTTCGAGACCGACGAGGGGAGCGGCTCGCTCGCCGACCTGTTCAGAGGCCGCTCGCAACTCCTCGTCTACCATTTCATGTTCGGGCCCGACTACACCGCGGGGTGTCCTTCCTGTTCGGCGATCGCGGACGGCTTCAACGGCATCGCGGTTCACCTTGCGCACCATGACGTGATGCTGTGGGCGGTGTCGCGGGCACCGCTCGCCAAGTTGCGGGCATTCAAAGAGCGGATGGGCTGGACCTTCCCTTGGGCCTCCTCGTTCGGCAGCGACTTCAATGCCGACTTCGGCGTCGCGATCACCGAAGAGCAGCAGCGCGAAGGCGGCACCGAATACAACTACCGGCGGCAACCGCCGTTCGCGCGCCCGAAAAGCGCCGGGCCCAACATCGGCGCCGCCGCCGCGGGCACCGATACCGCCACGTACGCCCGCGAGCGCCCCGGCATGAGCGCCTTCGCGTTCGAGGACGGCACTGTCTTCCACACCTATTCCGCCTTCGCGCGCGGCCTCGACGGTCTCTGGGGCGCTTATCAATGGCTCGACCGCGCACCCAAGGGCCGCAACGAGCCCACCTACTGGTGGCGCCATCACGACGCGTACGACCACCGCTGAACCCGGATAGCAGGGAGCCGAAACGAGAATGCCCAAATCCAAAATCTACGCGAGCTTCGCCGACGCCGTCGCCAACATTCCGGATGGCTCGGTGGTCGGCTTTGGCGGGTTCGCGGTTGTCGGCATGCCGATCAACCTCTACGGGGCGCTGACGCAGCAGGGCGCAAAGCGGCTGACCTGCGTGTCGAACGGGACGCGCGGCGGCGCCACGATGCCAGAGGATGCGCCGACGATGGAGTGGCTGATCCGCAACGATCAGGTGACGAAGGCGATCTGCTCGTTCACCGCGCCGACCCGCGCCTCGCAACGCCTCGCGCTGAGCGAATATGTCGATAAGGGCCTCATTGAGGCCGAACTGGTGCCCCAGGGCACGCTCGCCGAGCGCATGCGCGCCGCCGGCGCCGGCATCCCTGCCTTCTACACCCCGGCCGCGGTCGGCACCGAGCTTGCCGCGGGGCGCGAGACACGCTTCTTCAACGGCCGCGAATACCTCTTGGAAGAGGCGCTGCCGCTCGACTACGCCTTTATCCGCGCCTGGAAGGCCGACGAGGCCGGCAATCTTCTGTTTCGCCGCTCGCAGCGCAATTTCAACCCGCTGATGGCGATGGCGGCCAAGGTGACGATTGTCGAGGTCGAGGAGGATTTTCTGCCGCGCGGCGCGATCGATCCCGACGATGTGCACCTGCCGGGCATTTACGTCCACCGCATGGTCAAGATCCCGCCGCCGCCCGACGGCTGGTGGCCGATGCGTCCGGCCGATGTGGCCAAATACGAATCTCAAAAGCGATAGTGAAGATTACCACGAAGGACACAAAGGGCACACGAAGGGCACGATGGGATGACCGACGAGGAAATTGGTCATGGTATAATGGGAGCGGCCATGACGGTTCACACTGCGGTCGGTCCGGGGTTGTTGGAGAGCGCATACGAGGCCTGTTTGGCTTATGAATTGGAAAAACGGTGTATCGCCGTACGCAAGCAGGTTCCGGTTCCGATACGCTATGACAGTCTGCTAATTGACAACGCCTATCGTATCGATCTGCTTGTTGGCGATCGCGTAATCGTGGAGCTTAAGGCAGTACAGGCGATCCTGCCGGTCCATCGAGGACAACTGCTCAGCTATCTCCGGCTCGGCGGATTCCGGTTGGGCTTCATCTTGAATTTCCATGTTGCTCACATGCGTGATGGGATTGTGCGAATGCTCAACGGCTTCTGAGCCTTCGTGTCCATCGTGTATCCATCGTGTCCTTCGTGGTGAAATTCTTTGGGGAAAGCACTGTCATGAGCGATGCGAAAGGCCTCACCCGGCAGCAGATGTGCGATCGGCTGGCGATGGAGTTCGCGGATGGCTGGATCGTCAATCTCGGGATCGGCATCCCGACCCTATGCTCGAATTATGATTTCGGCGACAGGGAGATCATCTTCCACGCCGAGAACGGCGTCATCGGCTACGGCCCGTTGACCGGGCCGGGTCGGGAGGATTTGCACCTCGTCAATGCCGGCGGCCAGCATGTGACGCTCAGGCCGGGAGCAGCGATCGTCAACCACGCCGACTCGTTCGGCCTGATCCGCTCGGGCCGCATCGACGTGACCGTGCTCGGCGCTTACGAGGTCGCGGCCAACGGCGACTTCGCCAACTGGAAGATGGCCGGGCAGAAGGGCGGCGGCATCGGCGGGGCGATGGATCTGGCGGCGTGCGCCAAGCATGTCTTCGTCGCGATGGAGCAGACAACGCGCCGCGGCGCGCCGCGCCTCGTCGAGCGCTGCGCGATCCCGGTCACCGCGCCCGGCGTCGTCGACCTCGTCATTACCAATTATGGCCTCTTCGCAATCACCCCCGAGGGCATGGCGCTGCGTGAAATCGCCCCGGGCGTCACCGTCGACGAGGTCAAGGCGACAACCGGCTGCGAGCTGATCATCCCGCACGAGGTGCCGCCGGTCCGGCTGCGGGCGTCATGACCGCCGCAAGAGACGGGCTTCGGGGGGTACCGGGTCGTCGGGCAGCCGGCTGTCGCGGTAGCGCATGAGGGCTTCGTCGATCAACAGCGACAAGAGCTGGGTGAAGCGGATCGGCGGGTCGGCGGCTTCCCACAGGAAATAGGCGAAGGAGCCCGGGCACGGGTTGACCTCGTTGAGCCACACCTCGCCGGTCGCCTCGTCGCAGTAGAAATCGACGCGCGGCGCGCCGACCCCGTCCACCGCCTCGAACGCCGCCGCAGCCCAGCGTCGCAGATCGGATTCCAGCCCGCCGGGGAGCGGCGGGTTGATGTCGCGGGTCAAGGACAGCATCCCCTGGCTGTTTCCGCCTTCCCCCTTGACGCCGCCTTTGTCACCTCCGCCCGACAGGTATTTCTGGCGGAAGTCGAGGAGCTCCTCGGCGCGCTTCGGGCGCTCGATCGCCGACGTCCGCACCTTGCCGCCGACCCGCATCACCGAGAGGTTGTATTCGGCGAGGTTGGCGACAAAGGGCTCGATCATCGCCTGCGTGTCGAGCCGGAAGATCGTCGGCAGCAGCGCCCGTACCTCCTCGACGTTGTCGGCCTTGCCGACCCCAATACTGCTGCCGAGATGGACCGGCTTGACGATGCACGGAAACCCGATTTCCCCCAGCAGCGCCGTCAGCGCCTCGGCCGAGGGCAGCCCGCCGGCAGTGCGCGGCACGACCGCGTAGGGGAGGAGCGGGATGCCGAGGCCGCGCAAGAGGCGCTTGGTCGCCGCCTTGTCCATGAACACCGCCGACGCCAGCGTGCGCATGCCCGTATAGGGCAGGCCGGCGATCTCGCAGAGACCCTGCATCTGCCCGTCCTCGCCGCCCAAACCGTGAAACGCCAAGAGCGCGACATCGAATTCGGTCGGTGCGCGCCGGCCGAACAACCCTGTGCGCTTCGGTGCGAGCACGCCGCGCCCCGATTCGCCGAGCGACAGGCTCACCTCGGTCAACTGGCCGGCGAGGCGCGCATCGGGCAGGTAGTTGCGCCGTTCGGCCAGCGCCTCGCCGATAAACCACGCCCCGCGCGGATCAACATAGACCGGTAAGGCGACAAACCGTTCCTGGTCGATTGCCTTCAGTGCCTGCAGCCCGGTGATCACGCTGACGTCGTGCTCGGGCGAGCGGCCGCCGAGGAAGACCGCGACACGGGTTTCATTCCGGCTCGCCATCCTGTACCCCAATCCATGGAAAACCCGCTTCTCAGGGCGATGACCCCGCGCGAAAGCTACAATCCGCGCACCTTCCGGCACAATCGCCGCGCCGCCAACCGTTGGCTCGCGCCGTGAAGCGCGATTGCGTTCGCATTCGCGGCGGCGAACTCGCACTGTTTCGCCTCGACGGCGATTCGGCGGCGGGGTCGCTCGCGCTGGTCTGGGCGCATGGCTGGGGCCACACGCATCAGAACATGCTGCCGCTCGCCGAGGCGATGCGGCGCACCGCGAGGTCGATCCTCATCGATTTTCCCGGCTTCGGCACTTCGCCGCTGCCGGCCGAGGCATGGGGCACCGAGGACTACGCCGACGCCGTTGCCGAATGGCTCGACCGCGAGACGCCGGCGCGGTGGATCTGGGTCGGCCACTCGTTCGGCTGCCGGGTCGGGCTGCAGCTCGCCGCGCGCCATCCCGAGCTGATAAGCGGCCTTTTCCTGATCGCCGCCGCCGGGCTGCCGCCGCGCCGCACGCCGTGGGCGCGGGTTCGGGTGGCGGCGCGGCGCGGCGCGTTCCGGCTGGCGCGACTGGTGATCCGCGAAGGGCCGGCGCGGGACCGGCTGCGGCAGCGTTTCGGCAGCGCGGATTACCGCGCGGCCGGTGCGCTGCGGCCGATCCTCGTCAAGGCGGTGAATGAGGACCTCAGCGAGGTGGCCCGTGCGGTGCGCGTACCGGCATTGCTGGTCGTCGGCGACCGGGATCGGGATACTCCGCCCGAACTTGCGATGCGCTTCAACCGGCTGATGCCGCAATCCCGGCTCGTCGTGCTGCGCGGCTTCGGTCATCTCGACGTGCTGACCGAGGGGCATCACCAGATCGTCCAGCGCCTCGCCGAATTCGTGGAGCAGCTGGCGTGAGCGCGCTGTTCGCGCTGATCGGCTTCATCGTCTTTGCGGCGCGCCGCCTGCTGACCTACCTGCATCTCTTCCAGCAGGAGGAATATGACGGCAGGCGATTTGTCGCCTGGCTGGCCGGCAATCGCGGCTGGGACCGACGGTTGTCGCTGGGGCTGGCCGCGATCGTCGCTGCGCAATTGCTGACGCCCGGCGCATTCCTGCCAACCGAGGGCTTTGTCTGGCTGGCCGGCATCGCCTGCCTCGTAGCCGCAGTGCTGGAGCGCGATCCGCGCAAGATCGCGAAGAAGCGCCTGGTGATGACTTCCCGCGCCAAGCGCATCTATGGGATCGCGCTGGCGCTGATCGCCGGTATCGGCATCGTTGCCGTGCTGGCGAGCCGCCTCGCCGCCGCGTGGATCGTCGCGGTGCAGCTCGTGCCGTTGGCGCTCGTCGCCGCCAACCTGCTGCTGGCGCCGTTCGAGGCGGCGGTGCAGCGCCGCTATTGGCGCGAGGCGCGGGCGATCCTCGAGCGGGTCAACCCGACCGTGATCGCCGTCACTGGCTCCTATGGCAAAACTTCGGTCAAGCACATCCTCGGGCATGTGCTCGAAACCGCCGGGGCGACGCTGATCACGCCGGGCAGCGTCAACACCGCGATGGGCATCGCGCGGGTGATCCGCGAGCGGCTTCAGCCGCATCACCGCTATTTCGTCGTCGAGATGGGAGCCTACGGCATCGGCTCGATCGCCCGCTTGTGCGCGCTGACCCCACCGCAGATCGGCATCATCAGCGCGATCGGCAAGGCGCATTACGAGC
>DASYUS010000432.1:0-6828 GCA_036000945.1 Allostellaceae bacterium | reverse complement strand
GGGGTTGATGGATTTCCTGTTGCCGCAGAAATATTTCGTCGTCGCCGATACCGGCTGGAGCAAATGGGACCTGAAGATCGCGCGCGGCCTGTGGAGCCGGGCATTGGTCACGGTCTGCGCCGAGAACCACGGCGGCCCGAGGCGGCTCTTGCGGGTACGCTGTGCGATGCGCTCTTCCAGCCTCGCCCGCGTGCTGCTGCGCTGCTACGCGGCGCTCGGCGCCGGCAGCCTGATCCTCGGCGCGCCGCTAGTCGCGGTGATCTTTTTTGCCGCTGCGCTCGTCAACATCGGCGTCATCGGCTGGCAGCTGGCGATTTTTGGCCGGCTGATGCACCGGATCATCGAACCGGTGGCGCGGCAGGCCGGGCTGCTGCCGGCCGAACCGATCGGCGCCAAGGCCCTGCCGATCGGCCGCCCGCGCACGGTGTGACGCGGCGGCGTCCCGCAAAGCGTCGCCGGGCGCAAAGTCCGATGATCGGCAAGTTCCTGCCCTATATCCGGGCGCATCGCTGGCAGGTTGCCTGCGCCTTGGCGCAGGTTTTCCTGATCGCCGGGTTCGAGTTGTTGAAGCCGTGGCCGCTGCAGGTCGTCATCGACTATGTGCTCGGCGGCAAGGCGCCGCCGGCCGGCGCGATCGGCGATCTCCTGTCGCTGCCGACCGCGTTGCTGCTGCTGCTCGCCTGTAGCGCGATCGTCGTCGTGCATTTCGGCGCCGGGGCGCTGACGTTGTGGCACAACTACACGACGATTCGGGTCGGCCAGAGTATGGTCAATGACTTACGAGGTGATCTTTACGCGCATCTTCAACATCTTTCGCTCGCCTACCACAGCCGCCAGCGGGTCGGCGATCTGATGTACCGGATCACCGCCGACAGCTTCGCCGTCCAGACGATGATCATGAACGGGGTGCTGCCGATCCTTTCGGCGGTGATCCTTTTGGCCGGCATGCTGATCGTGCTGTTCCCGATCGACCCGGTGCTGACCCTCCTTGCGCTGACGATCGTCCCGGTCCTGTTCGTCCTGATCGCCGTCTTCAACCGCAAGATTGTCGATGTCGCGACCGAGGTGCGCGATCTCGACAGCCGGGTCTACTCGCTGGTGCAGTGGGGCATGGCGGCGATCAAGGTCGTCCAGGCCTTCACCAAGGAGGACGAAGAGCACCGCCGCTTCATGGGCGCCAGCCGCGACAGCCTGCGCGCGACGCTGCACCTTTATAACTGGCAGACGCTCTATTCGGGCGCGGTCAACGTCGTCGTCGCGCTCGGCACTGCCGTTGTCGTCTATGCCGGTGCGCGGGCGGTGATGGCGGGGAGTTTGTCGGTCGGGCAGCTGATCGTCTTCATCGCCTATCTGGCGCAGCTTTATGCGCCGATCAACCAGATCACCCAGAGCTGGGGGCTGATCGCCGGTGCCCGGGTCGGCGCCGCCCGGGTCTTCGAGGTGCTCGACACTGAGGCCGACCTGAAGAGCGGCACGCGGCAGTTTCCGCCCGAAGGCGCGCGCGGCGAGGTCGCCTGGTGCGGCGTCAGCTTCCGCTATCGGCCGGAGACGCCGGTGCTTAACGACATCGCCATTGCCGTGGCCGCCGGCGAGAAGATCGCGGTCGTCGGGCCGACCGGCGCCGGCAAGTCGACGCTGCTTGGGCTATTGCCGCGGTTCTTCGACCCGACACACGGCAGCGTCACGCTCGATGGCATCGACATTCGCGACTACGCGCTGCCGGAGTTGCGCCGGCAGATCGCGATGGTGTTGCAGCCGCCGCTGATCTTCCCGCTGTCGGTCGCCGACAATATCGCCTATGGCCGCCCCGGCGCCGATCACGCCGCGATCGAGAACGCCGCGCGCCTCGCCCGCATCCACGATATGGTCGCGGGGCTGCCGCAGGGTTACGACACGCTGCTCGGGGAAGCGGGGGTGCCGCTCTCGGAGGGCGAGAAGCAGCGCATCACGATCGCCCGCGCGCTGCTGCGTGGCGCGCCGATCCTGATCCTCGACGAGCCGACCTCGGCGCTCGACGTCGAGACCGAGGCGCTGGTGATGGCGGCGATCGAGACCCTGATGCAGGGACGCACCAGCTTTATCATCGCGCACCGGCTGTCGACGGTGCGCCGGGCCGACCGAATCATCGTGCTGCGCGATGGCGCCATCGCCGAGCAGGGCGATTTTGCCGAGCTGCTGCGCCGCGGCGGCACCTTCGCGGACTATTACCGCACGCAATTTGCCGAGGAACCCGCCGCACGGACCGAGCTGCGGCTCCCGGCGTGAACCGCGCGCGGCGGCGTTGCCGATATGCAACGGTGATGTTGCTTAATTGCCGCCAGTGCGCCGTAAGCTCCCGCTGGAATTTGCCACTCCGGCGGGCGCCGGTGTTGCAGCATTGCCAATAGAGCCGCAATATACCTGGACCGCTAACGGTATCCGAGAAAACGCCGTAGCGCGATGGCGGTCTTATGCTGGCGGGAGGATTTATGTTTTGTCTCGCCCTTTCTGCCGCTGCTGACGGCCTTTGCCGGATATACAGGCCGGGATCGCGGAGAACGGCATTTGCTGTTGCATGATCGATAATGAGGCGTTAGGCTCAATCCACTTTAAGGGGGGTGCCGCAAGCATTTTTCGCGCTGGGTGGGGAATCGGTGCTCTCGCGTTCTGCGCGAGAGCCGCCGATTTTCAGGAGTAGCGGGCACTTCCGAACATTTTGCTTTGCAGCCTGGTCGGCGCTCAGCGCCGGCAGCCACGGCTCGGTAAGGCACGGGGGGCGAGGGGTGACCGATCTGTTGCAGTGGGGGAGTCTGGGATTCCCGGACAAAGAGACGCTATGGCGCCGCGCGGGCGGCGGGTTTGAGTTTGTCTTGCGGCACCACAGATCGGCGGTGCTGAGTGCATCGGCGGCGGTCGGTCTGGCCGGCGCGGTTTATCTCGCCGTCGGCTATGTCGCTTATCAGCGGCTCGCTGCGGCCGATCAGGCGGCGATCTCCCGCACCGAACGCGCCAACGCCGATCTGCAGGATGCCGTGGCGCGGCTGCGCGACCAGCTTGGCGCGACCAACCACTCGCTCAACATGGCACAGGCCCAGATCGCCGCGGTGAGCGATCAGACCGTTCGGCAGGTTGCGGTGTCCGAACAGGCGGCCATCTCGAAGGCCGACCAGATCGCCCAGCTGACCCGCGATTTGCGACTTACCGAGGCGCAGCGCGTCACGCTGATCGCGCGGCTCAGCAAGGCCGAGGCCGATTTGTCGGAGGGGCAGGCGCGCCAGAAGCAGGTGCAGGCCGGCCTCGACCAGTGGCAAAAACAGGTGCAGCTGCTGACCGCCGAACGCGACAAGACAGCCGGCGAGCGCGATCGTCTGCGCGCCCGGGTGGGCGAACTCGAACAGAAGGTCTCGATGCTGTCGACGCGGCACCCGTCGCGGCCGACTGCCGCGGCGCAGCCGGCGCCGGCCGCTGCCGCCCCGGCAACTGCCGCCGCCAGCGCACCCGCCGCCGCGGCAACTGCCGCCGCCAGCGCACCCGCCGCCCCGGCAACAGCCATGGCCAGCGCACCCGCTGCGCCGGCAGCAGCCACGGCCAGCGCACCCGCTGCCCCGGCAACGGCCACGGCCGGCGCACCGGTTGCCGCAGCGCCACCGACGGCGGTCGCCGCGGTGCAGCCGCCGCCGGCTGCCCCGGTCGCCGCCGCGGTGGCGAGCGGCCGGCTGGTGCAGCTCGAGCGCGTCCTCGCCTCGGCCGGGGTCAATGTCGGCCATCTGTTTGCCCAATACGGGGTGCGCACCGGCGAAGGCGGCCCGTTCATCCCGGCGCCGCGCGGCCGGGACCGCGATATTACCCTCAGCCCGGAAAAGCTCGCCGCCCTCCACCGGCTGCTCAACGCGCTGCCCGTCGCGACGCCGGTCACGAGCTATCAGCTCGGCAGCCATTTCGGGGTGCGTGGTGACCCGATCAACGGACGGAGGTCGTTTCATACCGGGATCGACCTGCTGGCGCCGTATATGACGCCCGTCTATGCGACGGCGCCCGGGGTGGTGACCTTCTCCGGCTATCGCGACGATTACGGCAAGATCGTCGAGATCGATCACGGCAACGGCATCGCGACCCGCTACGCGCATCTTCATCGCCAGACCGTGTCGGTCGGACAACGCGTCGCAGCGCACACCCAGATCGGCTTCCTTGGCAGCACCGGGCGCGCCACCGGGCCGCATGTGCATTACGAGGTGCTGGTCAACGGCGAGCCGCAGGATCCCGAGAAATTCCTCGGCCTCGCGCGGCTCGCGCAGGTCGCCCAGCACTAGGTCCTCGCCGCTTCTCCCCTTCCATCGAAGCTGTCGCTGTGCGATGAAAAAATCGCGCAGCGCGATCCCGGCGCCAATGCCGAGCGGCACCGGGCGGGCTGTCGCTGTCCCTGGGGCGGATCGGGCAAGAACGGGATGCGAAGCAGGGCGACGGGGTTTGAGATTCCGGGTGTGTTGCGGCGCTGCGGCCCGCATGCGGAGCCAGTGCCGCTGGTCTTCGATTCGCCGCATAGCGGCGCGGTCTATCCCGATGATTTCGCCTATTGCTGCCCTTTGCCGGTGCTGCGCCGCGCCGAGGACAGCTATGTCGACGAGCTCTACGACGCGGCGCCCGCCCATGGCGCGACACTGATTGCCGCGCTGTTCCCGCGCAGCTACATCGATGCCAACCGGGCGGCCGACGATCTCGACCCGGGGATGGTGGCGGGCGAGTTGCCGCCCGTCCTGGTGCCGCGCCCGGTGACCCGGGTCGGTCTGGTCCGCCGCCATGCCCAACCCGGGGTGCCGATCTACGACCGGAAACTCAGCCCGGGCGACGTGCTCGCCCGGATCGAGCGCTACCACACGCCCTATCACCGGGTGCTCGACGACAGCTGCGACTGGCTGCACGCCGAGTTCGGCGCGCTGTGGCACATCAACTGCCACTCGATGCCGTCGCACGGCAACCTCCGCCTCGGGCATAAGGGCGAGCACGGCGATTTCGTCCTCGGCGACCGCGACGGCACGACCTGCGACCCGGAATTCACCGACTTCGTTGCCGGCTTTCTGCGTGGCCTCGGCTACGAGGTGCGCATCAACGACGGCTACAAGGGGGTCGAGATCGTCCGCCGCCAGGGCCGCCCCGCCGAACGCCGCCACAGCCTGCAAATCGAGGTCGACCGCTCGCTCTACATGGATCAGAAGACGCTGGAGAAGCTGCCGGGCTTCGACCGCCTCAAGGCCGACCTCGCCGGCCTTGTCGCCGCGCTCTGCGACTTCGTCCGCGCGCGCTTCTAACGGGCTGGTCAAAGAGGCGAAAGCGCTGTTCGTCGAATTGCGTCGAGGCCGTATGCTCCTCCCCCGCGCAGCGGTGGGGGAGGAGCTCATCGGACCGTCGCGCGGCAACACGATTTACGGCAAAAGCCCATCCAGCGCGGGAGCGAGCGCGCCACAGGCGATCCCCCTGCGTAACATCGCCTGTAGAATTGCCACACTCGAATGCTATCCTCCAGCTGCAATTGGGTTCGCGTGTCGCCGGGAGCGCGCGCTGCGTCAGCATTCGATGCAACCGGAACGCGAATCCACCCGATGTCGGCCTGATGGATCAGGTGATCATTGATCGATCGATAACCCCGGGTTGTGGATGCGGAGCGTGTCGATGACATTGACGGAACGGCAGCTGCATCCGCTGTTCGCCGCGGAAATCGGCGGGGTCGATGTCGGGCGGGCGCTCGATGCGGCGACGCTGCGGGCGCTCGGCGAGGCGATCGACCGCTTTGCCGTGCTGGTGTTCCGCGGGCAGGACCTCGACGACGAGCGGCAGATGGCGTTCGCCCGGCAGTTCGGCGAGTTGGAGCTGCCGCGCAGCGGGCGCGCCGACGTGAAGCGCCGCCTCCGGCCGGAGATTTCCGACATCTCAAACCTCGACGAGCAGAACCGGCTGCGCGGCCGCGACGACCCGCGCCGCTTCGACCAACTCGGCAACCGGCTGTGGCACACCGACGGCTCGTTTCGCCGGGTGCCGGCAGCGCTGTCGATGCTTTATGCGCACCGCGTGCCGGCGCCTGGGCCGCTCGGCAACGGCGAGACCGAATTCGCCGACATGCGCGCCGCCCATGACGCGCTGCCCGAGGCGACAAAGGCGCAGATCGCAGATCTCGTTGCGCTGCACGATATTGCCTGGTCGCGCGGCCAGCTTGGCTTCAGCGACCTGCTGTTCGGCGAGCGCGACGTGCTGCCGCCGGTGCCGCAGCGCCTAGTGCGCCGCCATCCCGGCTCCGGTCGCAAGACGCTCTACCTCGCCGCGCATGCCTCGGCGATCGTCGGCTGGCCGGTGCCGGACGGCAGGCTCCTCTTGCGCGAGCTGATCGAGCACGCGACGCAGCGTGAGTTTGTCTACCGCCACGAATGGCGCCGGGGCGATCTCGTCATCTGGGACAATCGCTGCACGATGCACCGCGGCCGCCATTTCGACGAAAGCCAGGTGCGCGATTTGCGCCGGGTGACGACGCGCGACGCGGCCTCGACATTGGAGGAGGTCGCATGACCGCGGCCATCACGCTCGACATGCTGCGCGCCGCGTCGAGCGGCGAATTTCCGGTGATCGACCTCGGCGCCTATCTGCACGGCGAGGCGGGGGCGCTCGGCCGGGCGGCGGCGGAGCTGCGCCATGCGCTGGAGGAGATCGGGTTTCTGCTCGTCGTCAACCACGGTGTGCCGGCGGCGCTGACCGAGGGGGTCGTCGAAGAGACCCGCCGCTTTCACGCGCTGCCGATGGCGGAAAAGCTGAAGCTGGCGACCGGGCGCGGGCAGGGCACGGGGTTCACCGGCTACCTACCGT
>DASYUS010000431.1:0-6641 GCA_036000945.1 Allostellaceae bacterium | reverse complement strand
AAGAGGATGTCGACCTCGCCGGCGACCAGCTCGCGGAAGGCGGCGCGGTGGCGCGCCACGCAGAACGGGTCGGAGAGGCTGAGCGCGACTTGATGCCCCGCGCCGTGCGCGATCGCCGCGGCGGCGCGGAACGCCGCTTGCGCCTTCGGCGGATCGAACAGATAGCCTTCGAGATAGGTCACCTGCGCGGCGCCGAGCAGCGCGGCGTCGAGATCGTCGGGGCCGAGCTCGACACAGGCCCCGAGATAAGTGCCCATCGTGCGCTGACCGTCCGGCGTCACCAGGACAAGGCAGCGCGCCGTCCCCGGCCCGGCGGTCGCGGCCGGCGTGTCGAAGCGGACGCCGATCGCCGTGATGTCGTGGCGGAACACCTCGCCCAGGAGGTCGTCGCGCACCTTGCCGATATAGCCGCCGCTGCTGCCGAGCGAAGCGATCCCGGCCATCGTGTTGCCGGCCGAGCCGCCGGAGCTCTCGATCGCCGGCCCCATCTTCTGATAGAGCGATTCGGCGCGCTCGGCGTCGATCAGCGTCATTGCCCCCGGGGCGAGGCCTTCGGCGGCGAGAAACCGCGGGTCGGCATGGGCGATCACATCGACGATCGCATTGCCGATGCCGACGACATCGATGACGGCAGACCTCATCCGCGAATCCTATCTGCTCTGGAGCGAAGGCGGCGGAGTATAGGGGCATTCGCAAACGCCACAAGCGCGCCCGGGCCGCAGCGATGATATAGGCTGAAGCCATGCTCGTTGCCCTGTTTCGCGCCGTCGTCGCGCTGTCGCTGCCGGAGTTGCGCCGAATAGTCGGACTGAGCCTCGGGCTTGCGGTGGCGAGTTTTGTTGTGCTGTGGGTCGCCGTCGGCTTCGCTCTCCACACGGGTGCCCGATTCGCCTGGTGGCCGCTCGATTGGGCGGTCGAGGTGCTGGGCGCGCTTGCCGTCTTGGTGGTGAGTTGGCTGTTGTTCCCGGCCGTCCTGACGATGGTGATGGGCTTTTTTCTAGACCGCGTTGCCGGTGTCGTCGAAACCCGCGACTATCCGGGCCGCGGTCCGCCGCGACACGCCTTGTTGCGCGAGACGGTGCTGATGACGCTGCGGTTGATGGGGCTGACAATCATTGTGAACCTCTTGGCGTTGCCGGTTTATCTGCTGGCCCCAGGGATAAATTTTTTTGTCTTCCTCGGCCTGAACGGATATCTTTTCGGTCGTGAGTATTTCGAGGTGGTTGCGTTGAGACGACTTGACGCGACGGCGGTTCGGGCATGGCGAGCGCGATTTGCCGGGCGCGTGTTTCTTGGCGGCGCGGTGATTGCCGGGTTGTTCGCGGTGCCGCTGGTCAATCTGATCGTCCCGGTATTGGCCACAGCGTTCATGGTGCACCTTGTCGAGGGCATGAGACGCGCCAACCCGCAACACCTGGTCTCTTGAGCTGCCTCGCGCAGCTTGCTCGTTCCCGATAGCTACCTGATGGGAAACCCCATCCATGTTCAGCCGGAAAAGACCCGCGACAGAGGATCGCAAAATGGCAGACGCGCCTGACGATCTGGGCATCCCGATGAAGCCCGCCCGCCCTTCGGGGCAACCCGCGACGATCGCTCCGCTCGGGCGGAACGCCGCCCCGACATCGCCGCCGCGCCCGCCCGATCCGGTGCGGCCAGCAGAGGCGCCGCGGCCCGCCGAGATCGGCGCGCGGCCGGCCGGTCCGTCGCCGGCGCCACGGCGCAGCGAAGCCGATGTCCGCAAGCTGATCGTCGGCCGCGAGATCTCGCTGTCGGGCGAAATCACCTCCTGCGACAAGCTGATCGTCGAGGGCAGCGTCGAGGCCAATCTGCAGAATTGCCACGATGTCGACATCGCCGAATCGGGCCTGTTCAAAGGCTCGGCGACGATCGACGACGTCGAGGTGCGCGGCCGGTTCGAGGGCAGCCTGATCGTTCGGAAACGCCTGTTGATCCGCGCCACCGGCCGGGTATCGGGCACGATCCGCTACGGCCAGATCGAGATCGAATGCGGCGGTCAGATCACCGGCGACATTCAGGCCCAGACGGGCGACGACTTCGTCTCGGACGTGACGGGCGCGCGCGTGGCGTTCTAGGGCGAATTTCCGCAGCGTTGGCGCAACGCCGTTCGCATTCCCCGCGAAAACGGGGATCCACTTAGCGAGTTGATGGGTGGGTCCCGGCTTTCGCCGGGAATGCGATTTTTGGACAAGCCGCCTTCAAGCTCCCTTCACACGTTGAAGCGGAAATGCATCACGTCGCCGTCCTGGACGACGTAATCGGCGCCTTCGAGGCGCATCTTGCCGGCGTCCTTGGCGCCCTGCTCGCCGCCGCAGGCGGCGAAATCGGCATAAGCGATCGTTTCGGCGCGGATGAAGCCCTTTTCGAAATCGGTATGGATGACCGCGGCGGCTTGCGGCGCCTTGGTGCCGCGGGTGATCGTCCAGGCCTTGGCCTCTTTCGGGCCGGCGGTGAGGTAGGTGATCAGGTCCAAGAGCCCGTAGCCGGCGCGGATGACCTGATCGAGCCCGGTCTCGCCGAGGCCGAGCGCGGCGAGGAATTCGCGCCGCTCGCCCGCATCGGCGAGAACCGCGAGCTCGGCCTCGATCGCCGCCGAGATCACCACGGTCTCCGCCCGCTGCTCGGCGGCGTAGCCGGCGACGCGCTGGCTGAGCGCATTGCCGGTCGCCGCCGATTCCTCGTCGACATTAGCGATGTAGAGGACGGGCTTGGCGCTCAACAGCTGCAGCAGCCGGAGATCCTTCTGCTGCTCGGGCGGCAGGGCGATCCGACGCGCCGGCACCCCGTCCTGAAGCCCGGCCAATACCGGCTCGATGAGGGCGAGCTGCGCCTTCGCCTCCTTGTCGCCGCCGCGCGCCCGCTTCTGCGCGGCGACGATACGGCGTTCGAGGCTCTCCAGATCGGCCAGCATCAGCTCGGTCTCGACCGTTTCGGCGTCGCGGATCGGGTCGACCGAGCCCTCGACATGAACGATGTTGTCGTCCTCGAAGCAGCGCAGGATGTGGGCGATCGCGTGGACGTCGCGCAGATGGCCGAGGAACTGGTTGCCAAGCCCCTGGCCCTTCGAGGCGCCGCGCACCAGCCCGGCGATATCGACGAATTCGAGCTGGGTCGGCACGATCTTCGCCGATTTGGCGAGGCGGGCGCACACCTCCAGCCGCTCGTCCGGCACCGCCACCCGGCCGATATTCGCCTCGCGTGTCGAAAACGGATACTTCGTCGCCTCGGCCGCCTGAGTCGCGGTCAACGCGTTGAACAGCGCGGACTTGCCGACATTCGGCAGGCCGACGATGCCGCAATTGAAGCCCATGATCCTCCTGCAAGCAGCCAAGACCATGACCGGGGTGTGTCCCGGTCATCCACGACACCACAACCAAGCCGAGACGTGGATGGCCGGAACAGGTCCGGCCATGACCGTGCTATGTATGGCCGGCGGCGCAAAAAATCCAGCATGCGCGATCGATGCGGCGCCAGGGCGCGCGACGCCGTTCCGGCCGAGCCAACGGCCATGCCAGCATTCCGCTCCTATAGCTGGTAGGCGGGCGGTGGTGCAGAACTCTATTTGTAGCAGCTGGTTTGGGTTCGTCGCGAAAGTGTCATCGCCGCGTGATACCGCTGGGGCCGCGACAAGGGGGTGCAGATGGGTGCGCGAATCATTCCTGAGGCGATTGCATCGAAGCCGGTGGCGCCGCTCGCCGCCGTGGTCGGCCGGCGTATCCGCCGCGGTCGCGAACGGCGCAGCCGGCGCGACCTGGCGCCGACGCTGCCGCTGGCCGAGCCGATGGCGCCGCCCGCACCCGACCCGGTGCGCCTCGCCGTATTGGCCATGGAGAGCCTTGGGCGCGCGTCGCTGCGCGCCTCTTTCACCGGGACCGAGGTTCAAGTCGCCGTGCCGGACGCAGAAACCGCGGCGATCTTTCAGGCCGCCATCGCCGAGACCTCACAGTCGCGCTCGACCGATCGCCTGATCCGCATCGTCGTCGCCTGATCGGTTCCGCCGGTCCGGCGTCCTCAGAGGTCGGCGCCGACCAGCGGTGTCGGCATGTCGGTGGTCTCGGTCAGCTCGCTCCAGCCGCGCTCGGCCCATCTGACGATCGCCAGCCGGCCGTCGAAATGTTCGACAAGGGCGGTGCAGCTTTCCACCCAGTCGCCGTCATTGCAGTACAGGATGCCGCCGAGGTCGCGAATCTCGGCGTGATGGATGTGGCCGCAAACGACGCCGTCGAGGTCGCGCCGGCGCGCCTCGTCGGCCAGCGCGTCGGCGAACGACCCGATATACTGCACGGCGTTCTTGACCCGCAGTTTCAGAAAGGCCGAGAGCGACCAGTAATCATAGCCGATCGCGCGGCGCACCCGGTTGAAGTGGTTGTTGACCCAGAGCGCCAGCGTGTAGGCGCCATCGCCCAAGAGCGCCAGCCAGCGGGCCTGCGTCACGATCAGGTCGTACGAATCGCCGTGGATGACCAGCAGCTGGCGTCCGTCCGCGGTCGTGTGCACCGCCTCCGACAGCACCTCGACGCCGCCGAAATGGAGGCTCGCATAGTCCGCGCAGCCATTCGTCGTGATTGCCGGGGACATAGACGACGCGGGTGCCGTGGCGCACCTTGCGCAAGAGCTTCTGGACGACGTCGTTGTGGGTCTGCGGCCAATACCACGATTTGCGCAGGCGCCAGCCGTCGACGATATCGCCGACCAGGTAGATCGTCCGGGCGTCGTTCCAGCGCAGGAAATCGAGCAGAAACTCGGCCTTGCACCCGCGCGTCCCGAGATGGATGTCGGAAATCCAGATCGTGCGGTACTGAGTTCGGGAATCGCCGCTCACGGTCTCCTCCCTAGGGGCCGCCGGCGCGTGGACTGTAGGACCAGATCTGGACCGGCGGCACGTTGCGCCAGACCCGGACGACCTCCTGCCCGGTAATGCCGAGCTGCTCGACCGACAGCGGGGAGGTGAAGGCGTTGGTCAACTGCAGGAAATAACCGGCGGGGCCGAGCCGCTCGAAGCACGCTTGCAGCACCGCGCGCTGCGCCTCGCGCGGGAACCATTTGATCGGCAGGCTCGACACCACGGCCGACAGCCGGTCGACGCCGAGCCGGCGCAGCTGGCTGTCGGCCCCAGTCGCATCTGCGACCATGGTGCGGATGCCGGGAAATTCGCGGCGCAAGATATCGACAAGCCTCGCTTCGCGCTCGCAGGCGATGATTCGTCCGGGCGGCCAGCCCGCCGCCACCAACCCGCGCGTCAGGCTGCCGGTCCCGGCGCCGAGCTCGAGGAGCGGTCCCGGCCGGCCCGGATCGACGAGGCGCGCCATCGCGGCGGCAACCGGCGCTCCGCTGGGACAAATCGCAGCGATCCGCAGCGGCTTGCGCAGCCACATCGCGAAAAACACCGCCGCATCCCCGACCATCGCTGCCGCTCCCGGTAACTCCCGGGCGCAACACTAGCAGAGGTGTGTTACAATTTTTTGCTACCATAGATCTTGTAGCGACTGTCGCGAAATCGTCATCGAAGCCGGGTAGATATTGGGCACCGAGCGGTCGGGGCTATCGGGCGAACGACAACGATGATTTTCGCGCTTTGGGCGGCCGGGTTTTGCGCGGTTGCTGCCGGCCTTCATCTGGCGACCGTGGCGATTGCATCGTGCCGCTGCCGGCGACGCGTCCCGGGACCGGCAACCTCAGGCCCGACGCCGGCGGTCACCGTGCTGCGCCCGGTGTGCGGCGCCGAGCCGTTCGCCGGGGAAACCCTGGGCTCGGGCTTTCGGCTCCTCTACGCGGATTACGAGATGATCTTCTGCTTCGCGCGGAAGGATGACCCGGTCGTGCCGATCGTCCGCCGCCTCATCGACGACAATCCGCAGGTGCCGGCGCGGCTGCTGATCGGCGACGAGCGCTTCTGCGCCAATCCCAAGCTCGACAACCTCCGCAAGGGCTGGCAGGCGGCGCTGCACGAGTGGATCGTCATTGCCGACAGCAACGTCTTGATGCCGCGCGACTGCCTGCAGCGGCTGCTCGGCCGCTGGCAGGACGATACCGGCGCCGTCTGCTCGATGCCGCTCGGCACGCGGCCGGAGAATTTCTGGGCCGAGCTCGAATGCGCCTTCCTCAACACCTTCCAAGCGCGTGTCCAGTATGTCAGCGAGGCTCTGGGCTGCGGTTTCGCTCAGGGCAAAACGATGCTGCTGCGGCGCGATCTGGTCGAGCGCGGCGGCGGTTTCCGGGGTCTGGCGGCCGAGACTGCAGAGGATGCCGCCGTCACCAAGATGGTGCGCGCCCTCGGGCGCCGCGTGCACCTCGTTGACCGGCCGTTCGATCAGCCGCTCGGCCGGCGCAGTGCCGCCGCGGTGTGGGCCCGGCAGCTGCGGTGGGCGCGGTTGCGCCGAATGAGTTTTCCGGTGCTGTTCCTGCCCGAAGTCTTTGCCGGCAGCGCGCTGCCGAGTCTCGCGTTGGCGCTTGCCGCCTCGCACTATGGCGTAAACGTGCCGGCGGCCGTCGCCTCGTTTCTCATTCTCTGGTTCGGCGCCGAGGCGGCGCTGGCGCGGCTCGCCGGCTGGCGGATGTCGGCGCGTATGGCGGCGGCGCTGCTACTCCGTGACCTTCTGCTGCCGGTCCTCTGGGTCGCGGCA
>DASYUS010000430.1:0-4762 GCA_036000945.1 Allostellaceae bacterium | reverse complement strand
CAGAAGGTCGATGTGCCGGTGCTCGGCATCATCGAGAACATGAGCTATTTCCTCTGCCCGCATTGCGGCGGCCGCACCGACATTTTCTCCCACGGCGGTGCCCGCCGCGAAGCCGACCGCCTCGGCACCGACTTCCTCGGCGAGGTACCGCTCGACCTGGCGATCCGCGAAACCTCCGACGAAGGCCGCCCGATTACCGTCTCGCAGCCCAGCTCGCCCTACGCCCAAACCTTCCGCGAGATCGCCGCACGGGTGTGGCAGAGGGTCTCCGGCGACACCCCGGCCCGGCGGGCGGCGCCGCGCATCGTCGTGGAATAGCGCCGCCGCCTCCTCAGGCGCGCGCCTGCACCAGCCAGAACGCGGCCGGCAGCGCCACGCCCTGCGGTGTCGCGTGGCCGAGGAAGAAGGTTTCGAGCGCCGTGCGCACGTCGGCGCGGCGCTCCGGGCTGAGTTCCGGCAGGATGCGGGTCAGTGGGCCGAACAGCATGGCGAACTCCGCCGCCTCGGTTGCGCCGCCATCGGAACCCGCGATCAGATAATCGAGATCGACCGGGGTCAGCGACACGTCGCGGAACCCGGCGCGATCGAGGATCCGATGCACGCGGTCCGGATCACCGAGAGAGAACATCGCCGCCGTATTCGGCCGGTCTGGCGGAGGCGGCGGCAGCAAATGCGCGACCGCCTGCTGCGGCGCACTCGGCCAGGGGTTCTCGCGCTGCGTCCGAAACACCGCCAGGGTCATCCGACCGCCCGGCTTCATCGCCTTGTGCACATTGGCAAAGGCGGCGGCCGGGTCGGCGAAGAACATGACGCCGAGCCGCGAGAAGACGAGGTCGAAACTCGCCGGCGCAAAGGCGTGGCGCTCGACATCGGCGCAGATCGCCACGGCGTTGCTCAGCCCGGCGGCGGCGATGCGCTTGCCGGCGCGCGCCACTGAAGCCTGCGAGATATCGGCGCCGGTGACATGGCCGGCCGGCCCGACCCGCGCCGCCAGTTCGAGGAGCGTGGTGCCGGCGCCGCAGCCGATATCGAGCGCGCGCTCGCCCGGCTGCGGCGCCGCCAGTTCCAGTGCCTTCGTCGCGAGCCCGGCCAGCGCGCGATCCTGCCGTTCGTGCTGCTCCGCCCAAGCCCGGGTCGCCGTGCCGTTCCAGTAGGCCGCCTCGCCACCCGCCGGCGGCGCGATTGTTTCCTCCGCCATGCCTTTCCTACCCTTGCCTTACTTCGACGACATCGGCGGCGAAGATCATCTCCTCCTGGCCGACCAGTGACGGATCGCGCGGCGACTCGAGATAGCGCGCGAAAATCCACACGCCATCCTCGGGGTTGGAGACGATTTCGGCCAGCGCTCCGTCGCCGGTGACGACGCGGGTGCCGGGCGCCAGTGCGCGGATGTTGATCGGATCGCTCATCCTGCGCACCGCGTCCGGGATACCCCCACCCTACCCCTCCCCCGCCAGCGGGGGAGGGAAAGCGGGGGCGTCTGGCATCCCCCCTCCCCCGCTTGCGGGGGAGGGTCGGGGTGGGGGTACTCCATCATTCCGCCGCAGCCCGCGCGTTGCGGCGCCAGGCGGCAAGCTGGTCCCAATCGTCGGCTTCCATGAACTGCGCCCAGCGGCGGTAGAGGTTCCGCAAATTATGTTCGCTCGACGTCGCCTTGGTCAGGTCGACGACGGTACCAGGCAACCGGAACCCTTCCCATTCGTAATTCTCGACCTCGTGTCCTAGCCCCTGCTCGTAGCTGTAGGGGAAGCGGCGGGCGATCGTGCCGCGGCTGGCGGCGTGCGCGTAGTTCCAGTTCTCCATGTCGTCCTGCTCGGTCATGCCGGCCGGCCCCGAATAGCGGATGTAGTAGTCGCGCAGGAAGCTCTTGACCTCCTGCGGCGCGCTCTTGTCGACGAGGAACCAGCGCCACACCTCGACCTGATGCGGCCCGCGCGGATGCCACACCGCGATCGTGCGCGGTTGCCGGGCGAGATAGGCCATGGTCGGGAACACTTCGCCGACGAGCGTGATCAACCGCCCCCAGTCGCCGCGGCGCTGGCGGCGGACGTCCTCGCAATGGCGAAAATAGTCGGAGACGACTGAGGAACGCTGATAGCCGGGCGGCACCGCCACCTCGCGCGGCAGCAGGTAGGCGGTGGTCTGGTGCCCGCGGTCGGGGATGGCAATGTGCAGCTTGCGAGCGAGCTGCAGCTCGGGCATGTCACGCCGGCCGCTACCCGACGGGCCGACGCCGACCAGATCGACCGAGCGGTGGCTGATGTTGTGATAGCTGTCGCCGCTGAAGTTTTCGGCGGGGAATTTCCAGTTGCACGGGACCAGCCATTTCTGCACGCCGCCGAGAATTTCGGTGCCGCCACCGCTGCCGTCCCAGCTGTCGAACGTCTGGTCGAGATAATGCGCGAAGTCGCCGAGATATTCGAGGAACGGCGGCGCTTCGGGGTCCCAGGTTGCCCACACCGCGCCCTTGTGGACAGAGAGCTGCGCCACCTCGACGAGGCCCCATTTCGAACGGTCGAGCGTCGAATGATAGGCTTCGCGGAAAAACGGCACCCCGACCAGCCGCCCGTCGGTGCCATAGCTCCACCCGTGATAGGGGCAGGTGAAGACCGTGGTGTTGCCTTCGTCGTAGCGGCACACCTTCATCCCGCGGTGGCGGCACGAATTGAGAAAAACGTGGACCTCGCCGGCCCGGTCCCGGGTGAGGATCACCGACTCCTCGCCCATGCAAGAGACGAAGAAATCGCCGGGGTTGGGGATCTGGCTCTCGTGCCCGACAAACAGCCAAGCGCGGGCGAAGACCCGCTCCTGCTCCTCGGCATAGATCTCTTCGTTGACGAAGATCTCGCGGCTGATCTGCCCCGTCGCGAGATCGACAAGCCCAGGACGATACCCGGCGGCCATGGCGTCACTCCCTCACAAAAAAACTTCAACGCAAAGGGCGCAAAGCGTTTTCTTTTCTCAAAAAAAGAACGTCAGGTTTTTGCTCAACAACACGTTCTGGTCGAGGATGATCTTGCGCCGCGCGATCCGCCAATCGTCGCCGTTCTTTGCGCCATCTGGCCGGCGCAGCAGGTCCTCGCGCTTGCCGACGAGCAGATCGGTCTCCGTCTCGACCCGGTTGCGGTAGATCAGAAACCGGCATTTGACGGTGACCTCGCGCGGCTCGCCGACCGATGGCGACGCCTCGACGACCTGCACGTTGGACACGAGATGGGCGATGCGTGATTGCGGCTCCTCCGCCCAGTGGATGCCGGTCTGGATCTGCCTGACGCGCCGGGTCAGCGTGTCCTTGCCCTCGTCGAACCAGGCGATATCGGTGCCCTCGCGGGTGAACTCGCGCTCGCCCTCGCCGAATTTGACGTTGCGCCGCATCGGCATCCAATAGCGGATGTCGTCGGTGAGCAGCGCGAGCCACTCTTCGTAGCGGCGCTCGTCGAGCAATTCGGCCTCGCGATAGAGGAATTCCGCCATTTCCTGCGCCAGTAGGAGCCGCGTTATTCTGTCGTCACGGTCAGTCATGGCGGATCTCCGTTCCGGCCATCGCTTCCAATATCCGCGCGACGACCGGAAACCCTCTCTGCCCCCAGCCCTTGGCCTGGGCGCGCTTGTACATCTCGCTGGCGAGGGTGCCGAGCGTCGCCGGCGCGCCGACGTCGCGGGCCAGCGCGCAGGCCAGTTCGATATCCTTGGCGACGATGTCGAGGGTGCCGCCGGAGGCGAACGAACCGGGCAGCACCGAGCGCGGGACGTTGTCGAAGGTCCGGCTCTGCCCGGCGCTGACCGGCACGATCTTGGCGAGGGTATCGAGGTCGATGCCGGCTTTGGCGGCGATCAGCATGCCTTCGAGGGCGGCGATGAAATTGGTGTAGCCGAGATATTGCGTGACGAGCTTGGCGGTGCAGCCGGCGCCATTCGGCCCGACATGGAAGACGTTGGCGGCGATCGCCTCGAACAGCGGCCTCGAGTGGCGGAAAACGCTCGCGTCGCCGCCGACCATCGCCGTCATGTTCGGCGGCCGCCCGCTCACCGGCGAGTCGAGAAACCCGATGTTCCGCTTCGAACAGGCCTCGGCGACCCGCCGCGCGGTTCCTGGCGCATTGGTCGTGAGGTCGATATAGGTGCCGCCGCGGCGCAACCCGGCGAGAATGCCGCGGTCGGGATCGAGCGCCGTCGCCTCCACTTCGCTCGGCCCCGGCAGCGAGGTGAACACGGCCTCGGCGCCATAGGCCGCCTCGCTCGGGCTGTCGGCGGCGACCGCCCCCTGCCCGACCAGCGGCCCCATCACCTGCGGCCTGATGTCGTAGACGGCCAGCCGATGCCCCGCCGCCATCAGGCAGCCGGCGATCGGCGTTCCCATCGTCCCGGTGCCGATAAAGCCGATCCGCATCTGCTGCCCCTCGCCCGCCGCGGCACCATGATCGGCCGGCGCGGCCGGCGCGGCAAGAGGCTCGCGGCAATTCCCTGCCACCAGGGAATTTTTTTGTTATCGCGCGGGGGATTCCTTGTTGTTCAATAAGTTATGCGGAGAAGCCGGGAATTCTCGCAGGGAAATGGTTACGCGGTCGCAGGGAATTTGTTAACAGCAGCAGGGAAACGAGCAGGGAAGTTGTGATTTCGCGTTTCGGCTAGAACGCGATCGTTGACCCGTCATACATAGTATTCAGGTGGTCGACGATCCAGATGGCTTCACCCAAAACGCTTGTCATTCCGGGGCCGCCCGCGGGGCGGAACCCGGAACCCATGAACACCGGCCTCTGGA
>DASYUS010000429.1:0-3318 GCA_036000945.1 Allostellaceae bacterium | reverse complement strand
TCTTGCAGGTGCAGGTCGCGTGAAACACCGTCGAGCCGGTCTGGCGGAGGTAGTCGAGCAGCGCCTCGTCGCTCTCGATCTCCCGCCCCGGCAGGATTTCTCCCACCACGTAGGGCTGGAGCGCCGGGGCGGCGAACAGACGACGCACCGCGCGCAACCCGCCGATCGCCGCGCGCCGGTCGGTCTCGTGACTGAGGTAGCGCGGGTTGATCGCCGGCGCCTCGCGCGGGTCCGACGATTTGGCCTCGACATAGCCGGTGGATAACGGGCGCATCTGCCACATGCCGCCGGTCATGCCGGGCTTGTCGTCGAGCCGGCGCACCGGGCCCGGCGCAAAGCTGCCGTTGGCGAAGAGGATCTGTACGTCGGGGGTCGCCGCTTCCTCCAGTACCTTGACCGAGGCGGCGACCAAGGACGCGGCGTAGGTCAGCATGCCGGTGCCGGCAAAGAGGTAGCGCATGATCTCGCCGGCGAACGGCAGGCCGCGCGATTTTTCGTTCAGGGTCGGGATGCCTTTGACCTCGCAGGTGACGCGGGCGAGGAAATGGTCCTGCAGGTTCTTGCCGACCCCGGGCAGCGCATGCTGGACCGGGATGCCGACGCGGCCGAGATGGGCGGGGTCGCCGACCCCGCTCAACTGCAACAGATGCGGCGAGCCGATCGCGCCGCCGGCGAGGATCACCTCGGAGAGCGCGGCGGCCGTTGCCACTTGGCCGCCGCGCGAGAATTCGACGCCGGTCGCGCGCTTGCCGTCGAACAGCACGCGGTGGACCTGCGCGTTGGTCACCACGTCGAGATTGGGGCGCTTCAGCGCCGGGCGCAGATAGGTGCGCGCCGCGCTTTGGCGGCGCCGGCCGCGCCTGGTCTGCTGCACCCAACCGATATTGTCGCCGGCGCCGGGCGGCAGGTGGTTGACGTCCGCGTGATATTCGAGGCCGATCTCGGTGCCGGCCTCGATGATCTTCTTACACAAGGCCGGCTTGTCGGCGGTGTGCGAGGTGAGGAGCGGCCCACCGGTGCCGTGAAAATCGTCCTCGCCGCCCTCCCAGCTCTCGGCCTGCTTGAAATAGGGCAACACGTCGTCCCACGACCAGCCGCGGTTGCCGAGCTGGCCCCAATGGTCGAAATCCTCGGGCTGGCCGCGGACATAGATCATCCCGTTGATCGAGCTGGAGCCACCGAGGACGCGGCCGCGGGGATAGAGGATCGCGCGGCCGTTGACCCCCGGGTCGGGCTCGGCCTTGTAGCCCCAGGTCAGCACCTTGTGGTCGAGCAGCTTCATATAGCCGGCGGGGATGTGAATGAGCGGGTTGCGGTCGCGTGGCCCGGCCTCGATCAGTAAGACGCGCGTCGCCGGATCGGCCGAGAGCCGGTTCGCGAGAACGCAGCCAGCCGAGCCGGCGCCGACGATCACGTAATCTGCTTGCATGCTCCAACCCTTCCGTCCAAGCGCCCATCCCGGCGAAGGCCTGGCCTCCGCCGGGATGGTTTTGGTTAGGCCGCCATCTTCTGCCTTGCTGTGGCGCGGATCATCGCGGCGCCTTTCTCGGCGATCATGATCGTCGGGGCGTTGGTGTTGGTCGAGGTGACCGACGGCATCACCGAGGCGTCGATGACCCGCAGGCCCTCGATCCCGTGCACCCGCAGCTGGTCGTCGACGACCGACATCGGATGCTGGCCCATCATGCAGGTGCAGGTCGCGTGATAGACCGTATTGCCGTTGCGCTTGGCATAGTCGAGCAGCTCGTCGTCGCTCTGGGCCTGCGCTCCGGGCAGCTTTTCCGCTCCGACATAGGGCTGCAGCGCTGGCGCGTTGAAGATGCGGCGGGCAAACCGCAGGCCGCCGACGATCGCGCGCCGGTCGGTCTCCTCGGTCAGATAGCCGGGGTGGATCGTCGGCAGGTCGCCGGGCCGGCTCGATTTTGCTGTGACATAACCGCGCGACAAGGGGCGCATCTGCCACGGCCCGCCGGTGAGGCCCGGCTCCTCTTCGAGCTCGCCGATCTGGCCGTCCTTGAAGCTGCCGGGAGCGAACGAAATCTGCACGTCCGGGGTCGCCGATTCCGGCAGCACCTTGACCGAGGCGGCGATCAAGGAGGCGCTGTAGGTCAGCATACCCTTGCCGGTGAAGACGTAACGCAGCACCTCGCCGGCCAGCGGCAGGCCGCGCGCCTTCTCGTTGGCCGTCGCCATGCCGTGGATCGGGTAGGTCATGCGGACGACGTAATGGTCCTGCATGTTGCGGCCGACACCGGGCAGCGCGTGCACCAGCGGTACGCCGATCTTGCCGAGATGCTCGGGGTCGCCGACGCCCGACAGCTGCAGGATGTGTGGTGAACCGATCGCGCCGCCCGAGAGGATTACTTCGGCGCCCGCATCGGCCCGCTCGACGGCGCCGCCGTTACGCGAAAACTCGATACCGACAGCGCGCTTGCCGTCGAACACGATGCGGTGCACCAGGGCCTTGGTGACGAGTTCGAGGTTGCGGCGCTTCAGCACCGGCCGCAAATAGCTGCGCGCGGTCGAGGCGCGGCGGCGGCCGCCGCGGGTCTGCTGGCACCAGCCGATCGAGTCGCCGGCGCCGGGTGGCAAATCATTGACATCGGCGCGGTATTCGAGCCCCAGCTCGATGCCGGCCTCGACGACCTTGGCGCAGATCGGCGAGCGGTCCATCTGCGAGGTGAAGAGATAGCCGTCCTTGCCGTGGACATCGTCCGAGCCGCCGCCCTCCCAGCGCTCGGCCTTTTTGAAATAGGGCAGGCAATCGTCCCACGACCAGCCGCGGTTGCCGAGCTGCGCCCAGTGGTCGTAATCCTCGGGCTGGCCGCGGATGTAGATGAGACCGTTGATCGAGGAGGAGCCGCCGAGCACCCGCCCGCGCGGGTAGATGATCTCGCGCCCATCAGTTGCCTCTGCCCGGAAGTTCCAGGTCAAGGTCTTGTGGTCGAGCATTTTCATGAAGCCGGCCGGGATGTGGATCAGCGGGTTCCAGTCGCGCCCGCCCGCCTCGATCAAGAGCACCCGCGTCGCCGGGTCTTCGGTCAGCCGGTTGGCGAGGACGCACCCCGCCGACCCGGCGCCGATGATGATGTAATCTGCTTGCATGCCTATTCCTCCAACGATCGACGGCAATAAACCCCCACCCTAGCCCTCCCCCGCGCGCGGGGGAGGGGATTGTCCAGCGCCGTGTAAACTCCCTCCCCCGCGCGCGGGGGAGGGTTGGGGTGGGGGTTGCCGCATTACGCCGCCATTTGCTGTCGCGCCGCGCCCCGGATGATCGCTGCACCCTTCTCGGCGATCATGATCGTCGGCGCGTTG
>DASYUS010000428.1:0-6466 GCA_036000945.1 Allostellaceae bacterium | reverse complement strand
AAAACCCCGCCCAGTTGAGGTCGGCGAGGCCGTGATAGACGAGCGCCGCCATGTTGGCGGCGTTGGCGACGAGGTCGGTTTCGCCGGCGATCAGCGCTTCAAGCTGGCGGGCGAGGTCACGATAAAGTTCGCCGGCTTGGTCCATTGATGTCCCAAATTTTCCTCGCAGCGGGCATTACGGTAGAGCGGCGCTGCACCGACGGTCAATTGGTGGGCGGCGCTCGGACAAATCAGGGTTGCGGGCTGGCGCGACGAGGCTCCTTTTGGTTTAGTTGTCCTGCTGGCGAGCGCGGCCGGCTGCGCCGCTCTTTGCCGTCGAGGAGAGAGCCATGCCGCAAGCGTTGCCACGGTGGCTTTGGCCGTCATTGCTCTGGCAAGCCGTCAAGGACATCGGCAGCCTCTTGTGGCCGGCGCGGTTCAGCGTCGCGGTGCTGCTCGTCGCGATCCCGTTCCTGGTCCTGCTGCCGCCGTCGCAGGATGCGCTGCTAGCGCTGGTTGCCGGCGCCAACCGGGGCTCGCAGATCATCTTTGCCGCGGTCAGCCTGTTCTGGGCACTGGAGACCTATTACTGGGCCGATTTCATGTCGCGCCTGCCGGCCCGGCCCAAGGCGCCTCGCCCCCGCGGCCAGGAGGCCCTTTTGTCGCCGGCCCGCCTGGAGGCGCTGAACCGATGGCTGCCGCGATTGCTGGGCCTCTTCGCACTGCTCGTCGTCGGTGGCGCGGCGCTCAAGGCCAACCGTGGCAATTCGACCAACACCTTCCTCGTTTGGATCGGCCTCGCGATCGACATCGCCCTCTATATCCTGCTGTGCTGGCGGCCGGGCGCACCCTTGTCGGCGCGCGGCGTTCAACTGTGGCAAAGGCTGCGCCGACCGGCGACACCGGCTGCCGATCGACGCCCGGCATCACCGCCGGCCTCGGCGACGCCGCCGCAGCGCAGCTTGTTCGCGACCGAACAGGCCGCCGGGCTGCCAGCCGCGGCAAGCGGCCGGCGGCGCCGCGCGGCGGCGCCTCCGCCATCCTGGGGCTGGCCGAGCTGGGCGGCCGTCGCCGTTCTCGCCGTCGTTACGCTGGCGGCGTGCATCGCCGGCGGCAGCCTCGCCACCGAAACGCGGCAGCTCGTAGCGGTCGGCTTGACGCTGGGCTGGCTGGTCATGATCTGCGCCTTCGTTTTCAGCCTGCGCGAGAGCGATATCGACCGCCGGACAAAGTTCTGGGTGCTCGTCAACCTCGTCGTTTTCGCGGTGATCATGATCGCTAGCATCGAGCCGGCGCCGGTGCTGATCGGCCGGGCGCCGACCGTGGTGACCTCGCCCTCGGTGATCTTGTCGGTCTTCGCGGCCTGGGTGTTTCTCGGCAGCTTCTTCATCGCCTTGCCGGGCGAGCGGTTTCGCGTCCCGGTGCTGACGATCCTCGCGCTGCTGGCGATCGTGTGGAGCTTCCTGTTTGCCGACAACCACGATCTGCGGCTGCGTCCGGAGCCGCACCCGCCGTCGCTGACTCTCGATGAGGCGCTGACGCGCTTCACCGCTGGACGCACGGAACCGGTACCGCTGGTCATCGTTGCGACGGCCGGCGGCGCCAGTCGAGCCGGTTATTGGACCGCGAAAATCCTCGGCGAACTCGAGGACGCGCACCCCGGCTTCCACAAATCGGTATTCGCGATCAGTAGCGTCTCCGGCGGCACGCTCGGCGCCGGGGTCTGGCGGGCGATGCTCGAGGACGGCGCCGCCCCCTGCCCGGCGGGCAGCTTCGCGGCCTGCGCGCGGCGGTTTTTCTGTCAGGATTTTCTCGGCCCGACGCTCTTGACCGGTCTCTACGCCGATCTGACGCAGCGCCTCCTGCCTGGCTCGCTGTTGCCCGACCGCGGAACCGCGCTCGAACAAGCCTGGGAAGCCGCCTGGGGCAAATTGATGACGACCTCGAAGGTCAACCGGATGGAGGGGGGGTTCCACGACCTGACGCCGAAGGAAGGCAATTGGCGCCCTCTCCTCCTGATCAACGGCACTTCGGTAAAGAGCGGCCGGCGGATCATCACCAGCCAGCTTGAGATCGCTCCGAAGTCATTTCCCGATGCGGTCGATTTCTTTCACTTCGTCGGCTCAGAGCTGAGGCTCAGCACAGCGCTGCACAATTCGGCGCGGTTTCCCTACATCGACACCGCCGGCAACATCCGCCTGGCTGGGGACGGACGATCGCTGCTGGTCGACCGCATCGTCGATGGCGGTTATTTCGAGAATTTCGGCGCGGCCACCGCCGGTGACCTGCTGCAGAGCCTGCAGCAAAGCGCCTGGCGCCCGCGCATCCGGCCGATCGTCATTCAAATCGGCAGCGATCCGGCCATGCTCGAACCAGACAAACGCGATCCCGAGTGGCGCGGCCGGATCGGCTGGTGGTTCAACATCGCGAGCGACACCACGGTGCCGCCGGCGACCTTTTACGACACGCGCGACGCGCTCGGCTATCGCGCGACCCAGAACCTCGAACGCACCCTCGGGCTTGACTGGCCGACCGCGCGCTTTGCCCGCTTCCGCCTGAGCGATTCGCGCATCCCGATGAGCTGGGCGATGTCGTCGTTTGCGATCAGCGCGATCGACGACGAATGGACAAAGACGCCGTCCGACCAGCGGGCGCGCGCCATCGTCGTTGACGCCCTGTGGCCGGGCTCTACCCCGCCCGCGGCGTCGCGCACAACGAGCCCGGGCTGCGCCGATGTCCCGTAGCGCCATGCCGCCAGCGCGTCTCCTCTATAGTGCCGCCCGGCTCTCGTGGCCGGGTGGCGAGGCAAGGGCGGCGTGCGGGCGGAGCGGCGTGCGCCCGGACAAGCGGGAGGGCGACGGCGCCAGCCCGGCGGGCGCCTTTCCGCTGCTCTCTGCCTTCTACCGCCCGGATCGGCTCGCACCGCCCCGGACCGGCCTCTCGCTCACGCCGTTGCAGCCGGGGCACTGGTGGGTCGACGATCCCGGCGATACGAACTACAACCGGCTCGTTACCCTGCCGTACCAGGCGCATGGCGAGGCGATGTGGCGGCAGGATGAGCTCTACGACATTCTCGTCGTCATCGGCTACAACGCCGACCCGGTTGTGCCCGGCGCCGGCAGCGCCATCTTCCTGCATGTCGCCGGCCCCGATTTGTCGCCGACCGAGGGCTGCATTGCGGTGGCGCGCGAGGTGCTGGTGCGCGTAATGGCCTTGCTGGGACCCGGCAGCACGATCACGATCCGGGGCTGACCGAGCATTCGGAGGGAAAATGGGTCTCGCCGTCGCGATCCAGATGGATCCGATCGACACGATCAACATCGACGCCGATTCGACGTTTGCCCTCGCGCTCGAAGCGCAGGCACGCGGCCATGTGCTCTATCATTACCTGCCACAGGCGCTGACCCTGCGCGGCGGCCGGCTTCACGCCCGCGGCCGCAGGCTCCAGGTGTTCCGCCGGCACGGCAACCACCACCATTTCGGCGCCTTCGAGGAACTCGACCTCGCCGGTTTCGACATCGTGCTGATGCGGCAGGACCCGCCGTTCGACATGGCCTACATCACCGCGACGCACCTCCTCGAACTCTTGCCCGAGGACGGACCGCTCGTCGTCAACGACCCGGCCGCGGTGCGCAACGCGCCGGAAAAGCTCTTCGTCCTGCGCTTTCGTGAGCTGATGCCGCCGACCCTCTTGACGCTCGACGCCGACGAGATCCGCGCCTTCTGGCGCGAGCACGGCGAGATCGTCCTGAAGCCGCTGTTCGGCAATGGCGGCGCCGGCATCGTCCACCTGCGGGCGGGCGACGACAATCTGAACTCGCTCTTGGACATGTACGCACAGATCAACCGCGAACCGGTGATGGTGCAGCGCTACGTCCCGGAGGTCCGTCAGGGCGACAAGCGCATCATCCTGGTCGAAGGCAAGCCGGTCGGCGCCGTCCTGCGGGTGCCACCGGAAGGCGAGGCGCGCGCCAATCTGCATGTCGGCGGCCGGGCGGAAAAGACGAGCCTGACTCGGCGCGAGCACGAGATTTGTGACGCTATCGGCCCGAGCCTCCGGGAGCAGGGGCTGGTGTTTGTCGGCATCGACGTGCTCGGCGACTACATCACCGAGATCAACGTCACCTCGCCGACCGGCATCCAGGAAATCGCCCGGCTCGACGGGATCGATCTGGCGGTCAACATCTGGGACGCGATCGAGGCGCGCTTTGCCGCGCGCAGCGATCGCCGGCCCGAGTGAGTGGGGAGGCGCGGCATGGCTGACGAGGCGCGCAATGTTTTCGGCGAGCCGCTCGCCGAATGCTGCGCCAAGCCGCTGACCGGGTTTTACCGGACCGGTAGCTGCGAGACCGGCCCCGACGATCTCGGCGTCCATACCGTGTGTGCCCGTGTCGATGCCGATTTCCTGGCGTTCTCGCGCGCCGCGGGGAACGATCTGTCGACCCCCGTGCCGGCGGCCGGCTTTCCGGGACTGAAGCCGGGCGATTGCTGGTGCCTGTGTGCAGCGCGCTGGTTGGAGGCCTTCGAAGCGGGCCGGGCGCCGAAAGTGCGGCTCACCGCGACGCATGAAGAAACCTTGTCGATCGTGCCGCTCGATCTCCTCAAGAAACACGCGATCGATCTGAGCTGAGCGCTGCCGCCGATCGGACGAATGCCGCGCTCCTTGCGGGAAAATCAACGCTCCGATAATTCTCGAGAAAATTCTGGGGGAGGAGTGCGATGGCGGACGCGGCAGCGGCAGCCGGTATTCTCAGCGGCGATCTCGGAAATATCCTGAATCTCCTGTCGGCTGCCGCCGGGCTCGGCACGGCGGCGATGGGCCTTGTCGATGCGACGAAAGCGTTCGCCGGCGGGCCGTCCAATTTCGGCTTCCGCTACATCAAGACGGCAGTCGCCCCCTTTATCGTCAGGCCGCCCGGCGCGGCCTCGGCGTTCGGCGATGCCGAGGTGCTGCAAACGCTGCGGGCCCTCTGGCTGAACGGCGTCGCCAAGGCGGAGCAAAAGGCGAAAGCCAAGGCGCTGATCCATCTCGGCCTCGCTCGCGGCAATGCCGCCGCCTTGGCGGCAGCTTCCGGGGTGGATGCGGCAACGCTTGCCTCGCTCGCCGAGAAGACCGCCGCCGGCACGCCCGCCAGCGCCGACGAGATCAACGCGCTCGGCCAATTCGATGCGGTGGTCAGCGCGGTGCTCGACGCTGCCTACGAGCGGGCCGATCAACAATATCGCAACGCCTCAAAAGTGCTGGCGACGGCGGTGGCGACGGTGTTGGGTGCCGTCGGCGGCTGGCTGGTTTACGGCAGCCCGTCAGGGTCGGTCTGGGGTTATTTCGTGAGCTGGCATTTCGCGCTCGCCCTCGTTGTCGGGCTGAGCGCTGCCCCGCTAGCGCCGCTGGCGAAGGATTTGGCGACCTCGCTGCAGGCGGCGGCAACCGCGGTCCGCGCGACCCGGCGCTGAGCCAGCCGTGACCTATTTCCTCAACTTTCGCATGCGCAGCGTCGGCGGCGCCGTCGTCGATCCGTATTTTCTAGAAGGAGACGGGACCGCCGACCCGTTGACGCTGTCCGTCGTGCCTTGGGAGCTCGTGCCGTCGATTGTCGGCGGCCGGGACCTGCTGTTTGCCGCGCACGGTTTCAACGTCTCGTATCAGGTCGGGGCGGGTTCCCTCGGATCGCTCGACCGCTATCTCAGCCTCCCGCCACCCAATCTGTTCGTCGGCGTATTGTGGCCTGGCGATTCGTGGCTGCCGATCGTCGATTACCCGTTCGAGGGCGGCGTCGCGCTGGATTGCGGCGGACGCCTGGCAGATTTGTGCAACCTCTGGTGTACCAGCGCGCAGAGCTTGTCCTTCCTCTCCCACAGCCTCGGTGCGCGCCTGGTGCTCGAGGCGGTTGCCCGTCTCGAACGCAGGGCGCGTTGCGTCTGCCTCACTGCGGCGGCGATCAACCGCGATTGTCTGACGACCGAATATGTCATTGCAGCGGCCAATACCGAGCGGATCTCGGTGCTGGCCTCGCATGCGGACAACGTCCTCAAGATCGCCTTCAGCATAGGCGACCCGTTCGCCGACTTGCTGCACGACGATCACTCGCCGTTCCAGAAGGCGCTGGGATACGACGGACCGCCGACCCCGGCTCCGCCGCCGGTCGGCTTGCCGTGGCAGATCCCCGACGGCGCCGATTACGGCCATGGCGACTATCTGCCGCCCGCCCGGACGACGACCGTTCCGCCGCCGCCCGGCACGCGCTGGCCGCTGGCGGCCGATTTCATGAAGCGGGCATTTTTCGCCCAGCCTCAGACCTGGCCGCCGCCCTGAGCGGAGCAGCGGATCGTCGGTCGGCCCAGTCAGCGCTTGCGGGCGGCGAACTCCGCCTTGGCGATGACACGGTGCAGTGCCCGGCGCTCGCCCACGCTGAGCGGTCGGCGGGCGCGGCCGGCGAGGACGCTCTTCGGCAACGGCAGCCCGCTGTTCGCGACCAGCTGTTGCAGG
>DASYUS010000427.1:0-7573 GCA_036000945.1 Allostellaceae bacterium | reverse complement strand
CCGAAAGCGAGATCGACGCCGCCTTCGCCAGCCTAGTTGAACTGCAAGCTGGCGCGCTCCTCGTCGGCGGCAGTGTGTTCTTCGGCCTCCACCGCGAGCATATCCTTGCGCTGGCATCACGCCATGCCGTCCCGGCGATGTATGACGCGCGTGGATACGTCGCGGCGGGCGGCCTGATCAGCTATGGAAATAGCGGCGCAGAGATCGGCCTCGGGGTCGGGCGTTACGTCGGACGGATCCTCAACGGCGCTAAGCCGGCCGACCTGCCGGTCCAGCAGCCGACGAAGTTCGAGCTGGTGGTCAACCTCAAGACGGCGAGGACGCTCGGTCTGACGATCCCGCAATCGATCTCCGCCCGCGCCGACGAGGTCATCGAATGAGCGCACGCCGAGAGTTTCTCATCGGCATGGGCGCGACGCTCGTGTGGCCGCCCGCCGCCCGCGCCCAGCAGAAGGCGATGCCGGTGATCGGCGTCCTCAGCGGTGGGTCGCCCGGTCCGAATGCGTTGTTTATGGCCGCGTTCCTCCAGGGGTTGGGCGAAACCGGCTATGTTGAGGGCCAGAACGTCTCGATCGAATACCGCTATGCGGAGGGCCGCAGTGATCTGCTGCCAGCATTGGCTGCCGACCTTGTCGGCCGCAAGGTCACCGTGATCGCGGCGGGCCTTGTCCCTTCGGCACTCGCCGCGAAAAGTGCGACGTCGACGATCCCGATAGTCTTTGCCGCCGGCACCGACCCGGTCGAGGCCGGCCTGGTCGCCAGCCTTGCCCGGCCGGGTGGCAATCTCACGGGCGTCTCTTTCCTCGCCACCGAGCTGATGGCGAAGCGGTTCGAGTTGATTTCTGATTTGGTTCCCCAGGCAGGCGCGATTGCCCTGCTGGTAAACCCGAATGCTCTGAACGCCGAAGCGATGATCAGTGACGTGCGGGCAGCGGCGCGCGTCAAGCGGGTGCAGCTCGACATTCTAAAGGCCGCCACCGCAGCCGAGATCGACACCGCCTTCGCCTCTCTTGTCAGGCAGCGTGCCAGCGCGCTAGTCGTCAGTAGCAACGCGTTCTTCTACACCCGGCGCGACCAGCTTGTGGCCCTGGCATCACGCCACGCCATTCCGGCGATCTACGAGTGGCGCGAATTCGCTGATTCTGGAGGCCTGGTCAGCTATGGAACCAGTCTGACCGGCATCGTGCGCCAATACGGCGTTTACGTCGGTAAAATCCTCAACGGCGCCAAGCCGGCTGATCTGCCGGTCCAGCAGCCGACCAAGTTCGAGCTGGTCATCAACTTGAAGACCGCGAAGGCGCTCGGCCTCACGGTGCCGCAATCGATCTTCGCCCGCGCCGACGAAGTGATCGAGTAGCGCCGTGAAACCGCTCGCCACGCTTGCCCGCGCACTCGCCGCGCAGCCGCGCGCCGTCGCGCTGTTCGGCGCGCCCGAGGGGCATGACGCGGCGACGATCGGGGGCCTCCTCGCCGAAAGCGGCGGCGAGACGTGGCTGCATGTCTGCCGCGACGACGGGCGGATGGCGCGGTTTCTCGCGGCGCTGGAGTTTTTTCACCCCCACCTCAACGTCCTGACCTTTCCGGCCTGGGATTGCCTGCCCTACGACCGGGTGTCGCCGAACGGCGAGATCGTCAGCCGGCGGATCGACACGCTGACTCGGCTGGCGGGTGGCGAGGAACAGCGCCCCCTCGTCGTCTTGACCACGGTCAACGCGTTGGTGCAGCGGGTGCCGCCGCGGCGGCTGTTCGACGGCCGCGTGCTGACGCTGGGGCAAGGCGGCCGCATCCCGCTCGACCGGCTGCAGAGCTTCTTCCGCAACAACGGCTATTTCCGCACCGATACGGTGCGCGAGCCGGGCGAGTTCGCGGTGCGCGGCGGCATCGTCGATCTCTATCCGGCCGGCGCGGCGACGCCGATCCGCCTCGATTTTTTCGGCGACACGCTCGAAAGCCTGCGCCGCTTCGACCCGCTGACGCAGCGCTCGATTGGCCCGCTCGACCGCTTCACGCTGCATCCGGTCAGCGAGGTACTGCTCGACGACGCGGCGATCCAGCGCTTCCGCTCGCGTTATCGCGAGGCCTTCGGCGCGGTCGGCAGCGACGACCCGCTCTACGAGGGGGTCAGCGCCGGGCGGCGCCAGGCCGGGATGGAGCATTGGCTGCCGTTTTATTACGAGAGCCTGGAGACCCTGTTCGACTATCTGCCGGGCGCGCCGGTGTCGTTCGATCACCAGGTGTCGGAGGTGCGCGCCCACCGGCTCGAGTCGATCGCCGACTTCTATGCCGCGCGCCAGAGCATCAGCAATGCCCGGGCGCGCGGCACCGCACCGCTCTACCGCCCGGTGCCGCCGGGGCTGATGTTCCTCGACGAGGCACAATGGCAAGAGGCGCTCGGGGGCCGCGCGGTGGTGCAACTGTCGCCATTCGCGCTGCCGGAGGAGGGCCCCGCGCCTGCGCATGCGGGCTCCTCCCCCGCGAGCAGGGGAGGAGCCCAAGGCGTCGCTTTCGATGCGGGAGCACGGGCGGCGAAGGATTTTTCGCTCGAACGCGCCGACCCCAGGGTGCCGCTGTTCGACGCGGTGCGCGATTATCTGAGCGCGGCGCAGCAATCCGGCCGGCACGCCGCGATCGCCGCCTACAGCGAAGGCTCCGCCGACCGGCTCGCCACGGTGCTGCGCGAGCATGGCGTGGGCGACTTGCGCCGGGTTGCCGACGGCGCAGCCCTCGCCAGGCTGCCGAAGGCCGCTGTCGGCCTCGCCATCCTGCCGCTTGAAGCGGGCTTCGCCACCGATCGGCTGGTGCTGCTCGGCGAGCAGGACATCCTCGGCGACCGGTTGGCGCGGGTGCCGCGGCGGCGGCGCAATGTCGACAACTTCATCACCGAGGCGGCGAGCCTCGCCGAGGGCGACCTTGTCGTCCACGCCGAGCACGGCATCGGCCGCTACGAGGGGCTGGTGACGCTCGACGTCGCCGGGGCGCCGCACGACTGCCTCAAGGTGCTGTACGCCGGCGACGACCGGCTGTTCGTGCCGGTCGAGAACATCGAGGTTCTGTCGCGCTACGGCTCCGAGGAGGCCGGGGCGCAGCTCGACCGGCTCGGCGGCGTCGCCTGGCAATCGCGCAAGGCGCGGGTCAAGAAGCGCATCCGCGAGATCGCCGGCGAATTGATCCGCATCGCCGCCGAGCGCCAGCTGCGCCCCGGCGAAACCCTCGCCCCGCCCGAAGGCATCTACGAGGAGTTCGCCGCGCGCTTCCCCTATCCGGAGACTGAGGATCAGCTGCGGGCGATCGAGGACACGCTCGGCGATCTCGCCGCCGGCAAGCCGATGGACCGCCTCATTTGCGGCGATGTCGGCTTCGGCAAGACCGAGGTGGCGTTGCGCGCCGCTTTCATCGCCGCGTTTGCCGGCGGGCAGGTCGCCGTCATCGTGCCGACGACGCTCTTGGCGCGCCAGCATTACCGCAGCTTCAGCGAACGCTTTGCCGGGCTGCCGGTCCGGGTCGCTCAATTGTCGCGCCTCGTCCCGCCGAGGGAGGCGAAGCAAATCAAGGCGGAGATTGCCGACGGCAAGATAGAGATCGTCGTCGGCACCCACGCGCTGCTTGCCAAGGACGTGCGTTTCCAGCACCTGGGGCTCGTCGTCGTCGACGAGGAGCAGCATTTCGGCGTGGCGCAAAAGGAGCGGCTGAAGCAGCTGAAGGCCGATGTCCACGTGCTGACGCTGACCGCGACGCCGATCCCGCGGACCTTGCAGCTCGCGCTCTCCGGGGTGCGCGAGATGAGCATCATCGCCACCCCGCCGGTCGACCGCCTCGCCGTGCGCACCTTCGTCATGCCGTTCGACCCGGTCGTCGTGCGCGAGGCGATCTTGCGCGAGCGCGACCGCGGCGGGCAGATCTTCTACGTCGCGCCGCGCATCGCCGATCTCGACGAGGTGCGCGGGGAACTGCGCCGGATGGTGCCGGAGATCCGCGTTGCCGTCGCGCATGGCAGGATGCCGCCGACCGAGCTCGAAACCGTGATGACCGCGTTCGACGAGCGCGCCTTCGACCTCTTGCTCTCCACCAACATTATTGAGTCCGGACTTGATATTCCGACGGCTAACACCTTGATCGTGCATCGAGCCGACATGTTCGGCCTGGCCCAGCTGGACCAGCTGCGCGGCCGGATCGGGCGCAGCAAACTGCGCGCCTACTGCTACCTGACGCTGCCCGAGCGCAAGCAGCTGGCACCGACGGCGCAGCGCCGGCTCGACGTGATGCAGACATTGGACACGCTGGGCGCCGGCTTCCAGCTGGCGAGCCACGATCTCGACATCCGCGGCGCCGGCAATTTGTTGGGCGACGAGCAATCCGGGCATATCCGCGAGGTCGGCATCGAATTGTACCAGCAGATGCTCGAAGAGGCGGTCGCCGCGGCCAAGACCGCCGGCGGGCCGGAAGAAGCCGCCGAGGAGTGGAGCCCGCAGATCACGATCGGCACGCCGGTGCTGATCCCGGACGCCTATGTCGCCGATCTCGGCGTGCGGCTCGGCCTCTACCGGCGCATCGCCCAGCTCGGCGACCGGCGCGAGCGCGACGCGTTTGCCGCCGAGTTGATCGACCGCTTCGGCAAGCTGCCGGTGGAGGTCGAGAACCTCTTGCAGATCATCGCGATCAAGCGCGCCTGCCGCGAGGCCGGCGTCGAGCGGGTCGAGGCCGGGCCGAAGGGCGCGGTCATCGCGCTGCGCGGCAACCGCTTCGCCAACCCGGCGGGGCTCGTCGAGCTGATCCAGAAGAATGCCGGCACGCTGCGCCTGCGCCCCGACCAGAAGCTCGTGTACCTGCGCAACTGGGAAGACGCAAAAGAGCGCCTCGCCGGCGTCGCCCGCTTCTTGCAGACGCTCGTCAAGCTCGCTCGCGCCTCTGAACCCACCGCGGCGATGCCGCCGCCCACGCCGGAGCTGGTCGAGACGCGGGCGGCGGGGCGCCGGTGACTTCACTGACACCGGCATTCTTGTGACTGATGGGTTTCGCGCTGCTCAACCCATCCTACCGATGCAGCTTGGCACTGTCGGAGACACTGTAGGATGGGTTGAGCTTGGCGAAACCCATCATTGTTCAGCCGCGCCGCGTGCCTCCTCGGCCTTCCGCCCTAACGCCTGTGAGAAAACCAGCGGGCGCCGGATCGTTTCGCCGTAGAAGGCGATGTCGGCGGCGTACATCCGGCCGACCTCGGCAATCAACGCAGCGTCGTAGAGCCGGGTGATCCGCGGCATGCGCCCGGTGCGTTTCAGCGCGGCGATCGCGTGCGCCGGCGTGTCGGCGAAGGATTCGTCGCCGGCGAGCGGCTCGAACTGATCGGTGCCGTGCTTTGTCAGGGGGCGCGCATCGCGGATTTCGAGGCCGATGCGCTGCCGCAAGGTGTGGACCGCCTCGGAAAACGCTTCGAGGCAGAAAAAATCGTCATAGTCCCGGTACACCAGGAAATCGAGCTGCGGCCGCCAGTGTTCGTTGGCCCGCAACCGCGACTTCAGACCGGCGACGAACTCGCGAAACGTCAGCGCCGCCGGCGGGGTCCGGTAGTTCGTCAGGGCATGGTATTGCCAGGCGACCACGGTCAGATCGACCATCTTGTCGAGATAGCAGCTGCCGAGGCGCAGATACGGGTCGCGCAGAATGGCGAAGGTGTATTTGGCTTTTGCCAGTTCCGCCAAGCTCGCCCGGAAGGTCAGATTATTGGCGTGTATCCAGTTGAAATCCGCGGCGTCGGCAATTGCCCCGTTCGCCATGCCGATCGTATAACGCATGGTAGAACAGGCATTCTTTGGAATGAACGAATAAACGGCGTCCGAATTATAGATTGCCAGTGCATACCGGGAGGCAAATTGGTGCGCCGCATTGTTCGCCAGCGACTCTAGATTGTTACGGGTATAACGAAGAAGACGCCGATTGGGTGACGACATTGCCTGGCGGGACTCTGGATGACCGGGCCAGCGCGGCCTCGTCGCGGCAACCTATCACAATCCCCCGCGGCGGGTCACCGACGGCAGCACCGAGACGACCCGGCTTCAGGCTGTCGGCGGGACGATTTTCGCCGCACGCAAGGCGCTAGCCGGCAGCGCGCAACGGGTTGATGAAATCGACGGCGCCCTGGAAATGCCGTTCGTTGGCGGTAACGACGACGCAATCATTTGCCGCGGCGACAGCAGCGATGATCATATCGACAGCGCTCCGCGGCCGACCGGCCGCGGTGCCCTCGGCCATGATCTGAGCCCACTCGATAGCGGGGCGCAAATCAAAGGGCAGAATGCGACCCTCGAAGAGGCGTTGCGGCCCGTCGGGACCGGAAAACCATCTCTCCAGCTCGCGTCGCCGCCGGCCGGCGGCAATTTCAAGAATGCCACGCCGGATTTCGGCAATCGTCAACGTGGCTATGAAGAGATCGGCGCCTGCCTGGCATTGGACCCATTCGGCGATCACTGGCGACGGTTGTGGCTTGATCGCCTCGCTGATGATGTTCGTGTCGAGCAGGTAGCGGGTCACAGATCCACATCGCGCCCAGCAGTGAACTCGCGGTCAACGGTCAGATCGGCCGCGACGAGAGGCGATCGGCGCAGCGCCTCCCAAATATCCTTGCCGGTGAGCGGTTTCTCGCCGAGGTTCAGCGCCACGCTTTGCCGCAATCTCTCGGCTTCCGGGTCATTTGCCGCAAGACGGTTGGCGAATTTTCGGACCAGCTCCCGGTCCCGCTCCAGTCCGCGCACCTCATAGCGGGCAACCCCGCGCTCGGTCAGTCGTCGGCGATGGCTGGCGACGGCACGCTTTTGCGATGCATTCATGGCAACCCCGCAAGGTTATACCCGGCTATATAGCCGGTATAACTCCTCGATCAAGATAAAGGGCTCCGACGCCGTCGGCATCACCGAAGTCGGCCCTTGCTCGACGCGGCATGCGCAAGAGACATGTTCGGTATTCTGAACGACATTCGGGGTCGCACACCGCTGGCGGCTGCGCTAGCATGCCGCAACCTCGGATTTCAGTTTCCGGTCCACCAGCGGAGGAGCCCCGATGAGCCGCGCCTATAACGTCATCGACGCCGATGGTCACATCCTCGAGCCGCTCGATCTGTGGGACAAATACATGGACCCCAAGTTCCGTGATCGCGCCCCGCGGCTCGTTACCGACAACCAGACCGGCAAGGAAAAGCTGCTCGTCGAGGAACAGCTGCTCGGCAGCGAGCAGGGCATGGGCGGGATCGGCGGGGTCGGCGCGCGCCAGGGCGAGGTCAAGGCCGCCGAGATGAAATACGAGGAGGGCCGGCCCGGTGGGTTTGACCCGCACAAGCGCATCCCCGACATGGATTCGGACGGGATCGACGCGGCGTTTCTCTACCCGAGCATGGGCCTCTTCGCCGGCGCGGTGCACGACCCGGCGCTCGCCGGCGCGCTCTGCCGGGCCTACAACCGCTGGCTCGCCGACTACTGCAAGCCCTATCCCGACCGGCTGTTCGGCATCGCGATGATCCCGATGCAGTCGGTGCCGCATGCCATCGAGGAGCTGAAGTTCGCGCGCAAGGAATTGGGCTTCCGCG
>DASYUS010000426.1:0-2343 GCA_036000945.1 Allostellaceae bacterium | reverse complement strand
GCTCGCCCATCAACGCCTCGCCCGACACCTTGAGGAGGACGCGACGGTATTTGAGATCGGCCGGCATGCCTCGGGCGCAACCCGTCCTTTTAGAGCGGGCGCAGACTACACCAAACCGCACGCCGCGGGGCGAGCGATTTGCGGTAGGCCCCTCTCCCGCACTGCGGGAGAGGGTGCCTTCAGTGCTTGAGCTGGGCGCCGACCTCGGCGGCAAAGTCGGACGGCGGCCGCTCGACGCCTTCGCCGAGCGCGAAGCGGGCGAAGCCGGCAACGCGGATTGCCGCGCCGGCGGCTTTGGCCGCCGCCTCGACGACCTTGCCGACCCGGGTTTCGCCGTCGACCACAAAGACCTGCTCCAGGAGCACGGCCTCTTCGTAGAATTTGCGCAGTCGTCCCTCGACCATGCGCTCGGCGATCGCCTCGCTCTTGGCGGTCGCCCGCGCCTGCTCGCGCAGCACCGCGCGCTCGCGCTCGAGCGCCGCCGCCGGCACCGCGGCGACATCGAGGTAAAGCGGGTTGGCGGCCGCGACGTGCATCGCCAGCTGACGGCCGAGTGTGGCGATCGCCTCGCCTGACGCCGCCGACTCCAGCGCGACCAGAACACCGATCTTGCCGAGGCCGGGGCCCAGCGAATTGTGGACGTAGGTGGCGATGGTCCCCTGCGCGACGGCGAGCCGCTCGACGCGGCGCAGCACCATGTTTTCGCCGATCCGCCCGATCAGTTCGGTAAGTTCGCCGGCGACGGTCCGGCCGGTGGCGGGATAGGGCGCCGCCTTCAACGCCTCGACATCGCGGGTGCCGCCGGCAGCGAGCGCCGCGACGGTGCGCACGAAGGCCTGGAAAAGCTCGTTGCGCGCGACGAAATCGGTCTCGGAATTGACCTCGACGACCGCACCCTCGGTGTCGCGCGCTGCGACCCCGATCAGCCCTTCGGCGGCGACGCGCCCGGCCTTTTTCGCCGCGGCGGCAAGCCCCTTGGTGCGCAGCCAGTCGACCGCCGCCTCGATGTCGCCGCCGCTCTCGCCGAGCGCGCGCTTGCAATCCATCATCCCGGCGCCGGTCTTGTCGCGCAATTCCTTGACCAGCGCCGCGGTCACCTCGACCATCGTCTTGTCCTCTCGTCAAACCGATTTCGCGCAGGTCACTCCGCCGCCGGCGCAGCTTCGCCTTCGGTCATGTCGCCGCCGGCCGTCGCGGCAGGGCTCTCCTCGTCCTCCGGCTCCTCCGGCACGATCTGGGCGGGCAGCACCGCGCGCGCGCCGATATCGACGCCGGAGGCGCTGAGCTCGGCCTGCAGCCCGTCGAGCACGGCGCCGCTCACCAGATCGCAATAGAGATGGATCGCGCGCATCGCATCGTCGTTGCCGGGGATCGGATAGGCGATGCCATCGGGCGACGAGTTCGAATCGAGGATCGCGACGACCGGGATGCGCAGCTTGTTGGCTTCCTGGACGGCGATCGCCTCCTTGTTGGTGTCGATGACGAACAGGATATCGGGCAGCCCACCCATCTCCTTGATGCCGCCGAGGGCGCGTTCGAGCTTGTCGCGGTCGCGCGTCAGCTCCAAGAGCTCGCGCTTGGTGAGGCCGCTTTCTTCCGCCGTGATGCGCTCGTCGACCTCGCGCAGCCGCTTGATCGATTGCGAGATCGTCTTGAAATTGGTCAGCATGCCGCCGAGCCAGCGGTAGTTGACGTAGTACTGGCCGCAGCGCTTGGCCGCCTCGGCGATCGCCTCCTGCGCCTGGCGCTTGGTGCCGACCAGCAGCACCCGGCCGCCGCCGGCGACGACCTCGCGGATCGCCTCGAGCCCCTGCCGCAACAGCGGCACGCTCTGTTCGAGATCGACGATGTGGATGCCGTTGCGGACGCCGAAGATGTAGGGCGCCATCTTCGGGTTCCAGCGCCGCGTATGGTGGCCGAAATGCACGCCGGCTTCCAAGAGCTGGCGCATCGTGTACTCGGGTAATGCCATGTCTCATCCTTTCCGGTTATGCCGCCGCAGGGAAAGATCGGCTAACGCCGACACCGGAGCGGTCCTCCCGCATGGGAAGCCGCAATCCTGCGTGTGGTATGTGCGGGGACTAGGTAAGGCGCTCGGCCGCCTTTGGCAAGCGCCGCGGCAGGCTTGCGCAGGCGCAGATCGAGAACGCCGGTCAATTCAGGCGATCTTGGATCAGGCGCAGCGGCCCCTCACCCTCCCACGCTTTCGCGTGGGTCCCTCCCTCTCCCCGCGAGCGGGGAGAGGGTTGGGGTGAGGGGCCTGCACCGGAACCTGGTTTGCGGGAGGGGTCGATGGAATTTGACACGAAGCGGCGTGCAATCGAGCCGGATGCGATCGCGCCG
>DASYUS010000425.1:0-2542 GCA_036000945.1 Allostellaceae bacterium | reverse complement strand
CCCTACGGCGAGAGCCGCGAGCGCTTTGCCGAAACGCTCGCCATTCTGAAACACGCCTGGACCGAGGCGCCATTCTCCTACAAGGGGCAATTTTACAGCTTCGACAACGTTAGGGTGACGCCGAAACCCTACCAACAGCCGTTCCCGGAGATCCGCGTAGCGGTCAACAGCGCCGACACGTTCCCCGCCGTCGGCAAGCTGGGCCACGGTATCCTGGTTGCGGTGCGCATCGGCACCCTGGAAGAGCTCGAGCCCAACATCGCCGCCTATCGCAAGGCCTGGAAGGAAGCGGGCCATCCCGGCGAGGGCAAGGTCTTCCTGCGCGCGCCGGTTTACGTTGCCGAGACCGATGCGGCGGCGCGCGCCGAGCCGGAAGAAAGCATCATGTATTTCTACCGCTACCTCGGCGAGCGGCTGGAAGACTCGGCGACCCGCGCCGGCGTCCGCGCGGTCGAGGACCGCGCGGCGCGGGGCCGCCGGTTGCAGACCATCAGCTACGAGGATGCGCTGCGCGAGAAGATCATCGTCGGCTCGCCCGGGCGGGTGACCGATCGGCTGCTCGGCCTCAAGGAGAGGCTCGGTCTCGACGGCATCCTTGCCGAGATGAATTGCGGCACCAAGGTCCCGCACGACAAGGTAATGAAGTCGCTGCAGCTGGTTTGCGAAAAGGTGATGCCTCAGTTCAACTGAGGCGGGCGCGCCGCTATTCGGCAGCTCGGGCCGGGGCGGCGCAATGGCGCCGCAGCGCGGCGATCAGCGCATCGGCCTCGGCGTCTGACAGATCGAAACGGCAGACGAAGCGGGCGAGCGTGTTGCTGCGGCGGTAGAACTGGAATCCGTCCCGCTCCAGCGCGTCCATGATGTCGCCGGGCATCTCGATAAACAGCTCGTTCGCCTCGACCGGCGCGACGAGGCGCAGCCCGGGGAGGCCGGCGATGCCGGCGGCGATCCGCGCCGCGGCGGCGTTCGACGCCGCCGCCAGGCGGAGCCATAGCCCGTCCTCGACATAGGCGAGGAGCTGCGCCGCGGCGAAGCGCATCTTCGACCAGACGTGGCCGGCGCGGCGCAGCTGCACCGCGAGCCCGTCGGCCAGCTCCGGCGCGAAGACGACGATCGCGTCGCACAAGGCGCCGCCGTTTTTGGTCGCGCCGAACGACAATATGTCGACCCCGGTGCGCCAGCTCATCTCGGCCGGGCTGCAGCCGAGGCGGGCGAGCGCGTTGGCGAAGCGCGCGCCGTCCATGTGCACCCGCAGGCCGCGCGCCCGAGCGGCCTCGGCGATCGCGCCGATCTCGTCAAGCCGGTAGACCGCGCCGAGATCACTCGCCTGCGTCAGGTTGACCGCGGCCGGCTGGCCGCGGTGGAGTGCCCCCGGCTGGATCGCCGCCAGCGTGTCGCGCAGCGCCGCGGCGCCGATCCGGCCATGCTCGCCGGCGACCGGCACGAGCTTGAGGCCGCCGCCGAAAAACCCCGCGGCATTGGCCTCCGAGGTGTTGATGTGCGCCGCCTCGCTGCAATAGACGAGTCCCCAGGAGGGGCTGACCGCGGCGAGCGAGAGAGCGTTGGCGGCGGTCCCGGTCGCCACCGGAAAGACCCGCACCGGCGTCTCGAACAACTCGCTGAAGCAGTCCTGCAGCCGCGCCGTCCAGTCGTCGGCGCCATAGCCGAGCGCAGTCCCGGTATTGGCGCGCATGAGCGCATCGAGGATCTCCGGCGCGGCGCGCCCGGTATTGTCGCTGCGGTAATCGATCATCCTCTCGCCCCGTTTTGCCGGCCCGCCAGCATAGCGGCTCCGGCGCGCTCCCGATATGGCCGCGGCATCACCTGTTCCACCTGTTCAGGGACGCGATGCCGAGCGTCGGTGCCGCGCGATGTGCTCTCGCAGCGCGCGGTTGATGCGGGTCTGGTAGCCTTCGCCGCGGTGGGTCCGCGACCTGAACCACTCGATTACATCGGCATCGATCCGCGACGTAATCTGCCGCTTTATCGGACGATAGAGCGCGCTCATCAAGCCGTCCATCGGGGCGCGCTGTCTCATTCGATCACCTCGTCGGCGCGGGCGAAGAGGGATTGCGGGATCGTGAGGCCGAGCGCTTTGGCGGTTTTCAGGTTGATGACCAGATTGAACGTCGTCGGCTGCTGCACCGGCAGGTCGGCCGGCGTGGCGCCCTTGAGTATCCGACCGGCGTAAACGCCCTTCAGGTGATAGGCGGTGGTAAGGCTCGGGCCATAGCTGATGAGGCCGCCGACATCGGCAAAATCGCGCTGCAGGGCAATTGTCGGAACAGCATGGCGCAATGCCAGCGCCGCGGCCTGGCGCCGGAAGGCGATGGGGCCGAGGACGAGCCCATCGGCTTGCAGCTGGACGAGGGTCGCGAAAGCGGCGTCGATGTCGCTTTCCGTGCGGGCCTTCAAGACACGGAGGTCCACCCGCTTCGCCCGCGCCGCTTCCTGCATCTGTCCGATGATCTGCTCGGTAGACGGCTCATCCGGGTGCACCAGCAGAGCGATCACCCTGGCCCGCGGAACCAGCTCCAACAGC
>DASYUS010000424.1:0-4868 GCA_036000945.1 Allostellaceae bacterium | reverse complement strand
TGGATGTGCAGATGCCGGAGATGGACGGGCTTGCCGCCACCGCCGCTATCCGCGCTCTGCCGCAGCCGGAGCAGCGCGGCGTGTGGATCGTCGCACTGACCGCCAACGCATTCGCCGAGGATCATCAGCGCTGCCTGGCCGCCGGGATGAACGATTTCGTCGCCAAACCGGTGAAGCCCGCCGATCTCGACGCCTGCATCGCCCGCGTGCCGGCGGCGGTGCTGGCCGGCGCCACTCCCGCCGCGGCGGAGTGAACGCAAGGCGCAACGGAAGAGCGCCCACCCCTTCGTCGCCCCCGCGAAAGCGGGGGTCCAGGGCAGCTGTCGCAGTGGTTGCCCTGGATTCCCGCTTTCGCGGGAATGACGGTTCAACTTGAATCGAGCCGTTCTACCCGACAACCTCGAAATGCGCGGCGGTGGGGGTGAGGGCCAAGCCGTTGATCGGCACGATGTCCTGCGGGCAGGCGGAAAAGGCGACGATGCAGTCGGCTTCGGTCCGGAGGCTGACGTAGCTGCCCGGCGTGCTGACCGGCGGGCGGATCTCGACCCGGTTGCCGTCAATCACCGGGATGTTCATGAAGAGATTTAGCGGCGACGGCGTCTCCGGCGGCACCAGGCCGAGTTCGGCCAGCGCGGCAGCGAGATTGTCGGTGCAGTTGTCGTGGTACCCGATACAGCCCAACAGTTCGTAGCGCCAGCGGTCGCAGGCGGCGAACAGCGTGTCGTGGATGCCGCCGGAGGTATCCTCGGTCAGCGTCAGGATCGGGCGGCGGCGATTGGTGACGAGCGTGTCGCCGATGCCGGGGATGATCCGTCCGATCGCGACGCGGCTGTGCTCCATCGACATGAACTCGGCGAGATCGTCGGCGCGGAGTGCCCAGGTGTCGACGACCTGCTGGCCGGCCGTATTGATCACGCGGACGCTCTGGCCGCGCTGGAGGCGCACGGCCTTGCCGCGCCGGGCGGGATTTCGGTCAGCACATCCGCCCTCCGTCTTGTCGGCGCCTCATGGGGCGCGCTTCAGCCCGAGATCGGCAAGACAGGCATCGAGCGGCTGCGCCCGGGCGCGCTTTACCGCGCCATCCTGGCAGGCGGCAACGACAGCGGTGTATTCGGCGCGCGTCGGCGGCTTGCCCGAGGCGAAACGCCAGCCCTGCATCTCGCCCGAAGTCGTCCCCACCGGCTCGCCGAAATCGAGAAGCGAGCAGGCAGAAAGTCCGAGCACGAGCAAAACCGCAAACCGGGACATCGGCAAGACCCCAGCCATGTTCTTCACCGCGGGCCAGATTACGCCAGCCCGGCGGCGCCGTCACCGTGGCGCATCGACTCAACGCCCGTTGCGCTTTCCGGTAAAGCTGAAGTAAAGGTGGCGGACGGCCCCCCATCGTCCGTGGGGGGCCGTGCCGTGTTCCGGACTGCGTGCACCGATGCGCGACGATTTCCGCCTCCAGCCAGCTGTCGTCGCGAGATCCGCCGCCAACACCGCGGGGCCGGGCGAGCTGTATCGGGGAAGGGTCGAGGCCGGTCTCATCGGTGCCGACCCGGCGCAGCAGCGCGTCGCGGAGCGGCTGGAGCAGCTCCACGCGGCGCTGCTTCGCTATCGCCCGGCCGGCCGACGCAGTTGGACGGTGCGCCTCGGCCGCGGCGAGCGCGCCCCGGCCGTGCCGCGGGGGCTCTATTTGTGGGGCCCGGTCGGGCGCGGCAAATCGATGCTGATGGATTTGTTTTTTGCCGCCGCGCCGGTCGCCAGCAAGCGGCGGGTCCACTTCCACGCCTTCATGCTCGATGTCCACGACCGCATCGAACGCGAGCGCCGCGCCGCCACACGCGAGCCGGTCGGCAAGGTCGCCGCCGACCTCGCGGCCGAAGCGGCGCTCCTCTGCTTCGACGAGTTTCAGGTCAACGACATCGCCGACGCGATGATCCTCGAGCGCCTGTTCCGCGCGCTGTTCGACGCCGGCACGGTTGTCGTCGCAACCTCGAACCGGCCGCCCGATCGGCTCTACGAGCACGGCCTGCAGCGCGACCGCTTCCTCCCCTTCATCGCCCTCTTGGAACAGCGCCTCGACCGGCTGGAACTCGACAGCGGGCGCGACTACCGGCTCGCCCGCATGATGGGGCGGTCTGTCTACCATTGGCCGCTCGGCGCGGCGGCCCGTCAGGCGCTGGAGGCCGCTTTTGCCGCACTCACCGAAAATCTCCCCGGCGCGCGCGAAACCCTGGTGGTCAAGCAGCGGACCCTTGTCGTGCCGCGCGCCGCGCGAAACGTCGCCTGGTTCGGCTTCGAGGAGTTGTGCGGACGCCCGCTCGCTGCCGCCGATTATCTCGCCATCGCCGAGCGCTTCGCGGCGGTAATCCTCGAAGGCATCCCGCGTCTCGAACCTGGCCAGCGCAACGAGGCCCAGCGCTTTCACATCCTGATCGACGCGCTGTACGAGGCGCGCACGCTGCTCGTGGCCTCCGCGGCCGTGCCGCCCGAGGAGGTCTATGCCGCCGGCGACGGCGCCTTCGAATTCCGCCGCACCGTGTCGCGCCTCCACGAGATGCAAAGCGAGGACTACATCGCCAACCGCGCCCGCCCTGCCCCGGCAGACCCCGAGCGGGCGGGCGGCGCGCCGGCCTTCACGGCACGCCGATCAACTGCTCAGTAGCCGAGCGCCATACCGTCCTTGCGCGGCTCGGAACCGCCGATCAGGACGCCGCGCTCGCGGTCGATCCAGATCGCCTGGCAGCCGCCGATCGGGACGTCGAGCATCTCGATTCGGTGGCCGCGCCGGGCGAGGTCGGCCCGCACCGCCTCGGGGACGAAATGCTCGACCCCGAGCGCCCCCTGGTAGGCGAAGACGCGCGGCGCCTCGGCCGCCTGCTGCGGGTCCATGCCGCGATCGAGAAAGCGGTGCAGGAAGGTCGCGTGGCCGACCGCCTGGTATTGCCCACCCATGACGCCGAACGGCATGACGGCGCGGCCGTCCTTGACCAGCATGCCGGGGATCAGCGTGTGGAACGGCCGTTTCTTCGGCGCGATGGCGTTGGGGTGGCCCGGGATCGTGCGGAACCCGCTGCCGCGGTTGTGCAGGATGACGCCGCTTTCCGGCCCCATGATGCCGGTGCCGAAGGCCGAGAACAGCGAGTTGATGAACGACACCGCGTTGCCGTCGCGGTCGACGACGCACATGTAGATCGTGTCCTTGTGCTCGATCCCTTCCCAATGCGCCGGCGGCAGCGCGCGGTCGAGCCGGATGTCGCGGCGGATGCGCTCGGCGTAGGCCTCGGACAGGTGCTTCTCGACCTCGACATCGGTGAAGTCGGGGTCGCCGATCCTGGTGTCGCGCACCTGGAAAGCGGCCTTGGTCGCCTCGGCGATCAGGTGCAGCCGGTCGGCCTCGCTGAACGCGTCGCCGCCCAGCGCATAGCCTTCCAGCGTCTTCAAGATCATCAGCGCGGTCAGCCCCTGGTTCGCCGGCGGGCATTCGTAGACGTCGTAGCCGCGGTAGGAGGCATGGATCGGTTCGACCCATTGCGAGCGCTGGGCGGCGAAATCCGCCTCCTCATGCAGCCCGCCCAGTTCCTTCAGGCGGTTGACGAGGTCGCGCGCGACGGCGCCCTCGTAAAACGCCGCGCGGCCCTCGCTGCCGATCCGGCGCAGCGTGCAGGCGAGCGCCGCGTTCTTCATCGTGTCGCCGGCCTGCGGCGGCCTGCCGTCGCGCAGCATCACTTTGGCGGTGATCGGGTCCTGCAGCTTGCCGACGGCGCGGGCCCAGTCATGCGCGACCCGCGGGGTCACGACGTAGCCGTCCTCGGCCGCCTGGGCGGCTGGTTCGAGCAATTCGGCGAGCGGCTTGGTGCCGTGCTCGCGGTTGATGAGGCACCAGGCGTCGATGCACCCGGGTACCGTTACGGCGTGCGGGGTCTGCACCTGGATCTCGCGGATCTGGCGCTCGGCATACCATTCGACATGGGCCTTGGCGGGCGCCCGCCCGGCGCCGCTGAGGGCGATCGGCGGCGCCCCCTTCTTCGAATAGAGGACAAAGCAGTCGCCGCCGATCCCGGTGCTCTCGGGTTCGACGACGCATTGCATGGCCACCGCAGCGATCGCCGCATCGACCGCGTTGCCGCCGGCCCGCAATATGTCGAGTGCGGCCAAGGTCGCCCGCGGGTGCGAGGTCGCCGCCATGCCGTTTGCCGCCATCGCCGCCGAGCGGCCGGGTACATTGAAGTTGCGCATCATACTCCTCGGATCAGGTGACCATCGCCCAGCCGCCCGCGGCCATTCCTGCACGGACCGTCTTGCCCGGTCAATTCCGTAACCGGCGAGCCCGCAGCAGCGGCACACCTTGCCTTCCCGGCGTTCGAGGTCGAGACTTTCGCCGGCCCGAGATCGAGGAGAGCGTTTGATGAGCGTTTCGCGTCGCAGTTTTCTGCGCGCCTCTGCTGCCCTGGCCGGCGGTGCCGGCCTGGCGGGCGTCGCCGGCAGGGAAGCCGCGGCCAAGATAAAGCCGTCCCTGGTCGATTATCAGGAGACGCCAAAGGACGGTCGCGACTGCAAGGGCTGCAAGCTGTTCGAGCCGCCGAACGCCTGCAAGAGCGTCGAGGGGGTCATCAACCCGAACGGCTGGTGCAAACTGTGGATCAAGGCTTGACGCGCCCGGGGCCGAGCCCCTCCCGGCTTTCCACGCAGGACTGACCGGCGGTCGGGGCGCTTGCGCGTGCATCCGGCATGGTTCACCTTCCCGCGCCACTTCGGGAACCCGGTCGACATGCCTGAAATGCTGCATTTTCCGGTCGCCAGCCCACCTGCGCCCGGCGAGGTGATCCCGATCGCCCCGGGGGTGTTGTGGCTACGCATGCGGCTGCCGTTTGCGCTCGACC
>DASYUS010000423.1:0-2081 GCA_036000945.1 Allostellaceae bacterium | reverse complement strand
CGCACGCACGCATCGCGCGCTGGCTCAATCGTGCGGCGCCAGTCCGCCGCCGCTGCTGCTGAAGATCGCGCCGGATCTGACCGACCAGGACCTCGCCGACATCGCGGAGGTCGCGCTGGAGGGATCGCTCGCCGGGCTGATCGCGACCAACACCACCATCGCGCGTCCGCAGGCACTCGATCCGCGTCACGCCGCCGAGGCAGGCGGGCTGAGCGGCCGGCCGCTGTTCGAGCCATCGACCGCGCTGCTGCGCGACATGTACCGCCTGACCGCCGGCCGCCTCCCGCTGATCGGCGTCGGCGGCGTCGCCAGCGCGGCCGACGCCTATGCCAAGATCCGCGCCGGCGCCTCGCTCGTGCAGCTCTATACCGCGCTGGTTTTCGCCGGCCCCGCGCTGCTGGGGGAGATCAAGACGGGGCTTGCAGAGTTGTTGCGCCGCGACGGTTTCGCCGCGGTCGCCGACGCGGTCGGCGCCGACGCCCCGCCTACCCCGAAAACGCCGGCATGATCTCGCGGGCGAAGCGGCGCAGATTGTCGCGCGAGCCCTGGCCGCTCAACAGCACGTAATCGACCCCGACCGCGCGCAGCGCGTCGAGCTTTGCGGCGATCTCGTCCGGCGTGCCGATCAGCGCATGCGCCTCGCGCGCTCCGGGCGCGTCGGAATAGCCGAGGATATGCGAGCTCGGACGGCTCGCCGGGCCGCGCGACAGGTCCAAGAGGCGCTGGTTTGCCTGCGCCTGGCGGATGCGCGCGGCCTCCTTGTCCGCGGCATCGCTCGCGACCCAGAAATTGCGCGCCAGTGCAACCCGCATCGGCTCGAAGACATGGCCGGCCGCCTCCAGCTCGCGGCGATAGAGCGCGATGCGCTCGCCGATCAGCTCCGGGGCGGCGAACTGGTCGAGCAAGAGGTTTGGAGCCGCGCCGTGCGCAGCCCCGGATCGATTCGGCGCTGCTTGCCGCCATCCACAACGGCGGGTGCGGGCGCTGCGCCGGCGGCGGTTCGACGATGATCCCGTCGAACCGCCAGTACCGGCCATGGTGCGAAAACGGCTCGTTGGCGGTGAATGCTCTGAGGAGCACTGCGAGCGCCTCCTCAAAGCGGCTCTCGGCCTCGCTGGGCGGCATCGCGAAGCCGGCAAATTCGTTGTTGCGATACCCCTTGCCGATGCCGAAATCGAACCGCCCGCGCGACAACAGATCGAGCGTCGCCGCCTGTTCGGCGAGCAGCACCGGGTTGTGCCACGGCAGGACGATGACCGCCGTTCCGAGCCGCAGCGTCGTCGTCTTCGCCGCGATCCAGGTCAGCAGGTTCAACGTCGCCGACACCTGTCCGATCTTGGTGAAATGATGCTCGGTGACAAAGCTGCCGTGATAGCCGAGCGCCTCGGCCTCGATATGGTACTCGACAAAGGCGTGATAGCCGCGCGCGCTTTCCGCCGCCGGCACCCCGCGCCGCGCCGCCGCGCCCCCGAACAATCCGAACCGCATCGCCCCGCTCGCTCCTATATGCTGGCAAACGATTGCATACCACGCGATGGCGCAAGATGACGGAACACCTGATCGACGGCATGCGCGAACTGGCGCCGCGTTACGACAGCTTCATTCTCGATCTGTGGGGCGTGGTGCATGACGGGGTGGCGCCGTTTCCCGGCGTCCTCGACTGCATGCGCCGGCTGATCGAGGCGGAAAAGCGCGTCGTGCTGCTGTCGAACGCGCCGCGCCGCGCCCACGACGTGGTGCGCCGCATCGCCAGAATCGGCGTGCCGGAGGGGCTCTATCACGGGGTGATGTCGTCGGGCGAGGAGGCCTGGCAGCACCTCTTCCGGCGCGACGACCCGTTCTACGCCTGGCTCGGCCGGCATTGCCTGCACATCTGCTCGGAGCGCGACCTCGAGATGCGCGAGGGGCTCGACCTCGATTGGGTCGCCAGCCCCGAAGAGGCCGATTTCATCCTCAACACCGGCCCCGCCGAGTGGGAGGATACGCACGAGGACTATGCGCCGCTGCTGCGTGCGGCGCGGGCGCGGGACCTGCCGATGGTCTGCGCCAACCCCGACCTCGTCGTGATGCATGGCGGCCGC
>DASYUS010000422.1:0-5750 GCA_036000945.1 Allostellaceae bacterium | reverse complement strand
TGCGTGCCATGATAGAGGCCGCTCGTATCGCCGAGCCCGACGGTGTTGGCGGTCGAAAACAGGCGGAAGCCCGGGTGCGGCCGGATCACGCGGTTCTGGTCGAGGAGGGTCAGCTTGCCCTCGACCTCGAGCACGCGCTGGATCACGAACATGACGTCCGGCCGCCCGGCGTCATACTCGTCGAAACACAGCCCGACCGGGTGCTGCAGCGCCCAGGGCAGGATCCCCTCGCGGAATTCGGTGACCTGCTTGTCATCGCGCAGCACGATCGCGTCCTTGCCGACCAAGTCGATACGGCTGATGTGGCTGTCGAGATTGACGCGGATAAGGGGCCAGTTGAGCCGCGAGGCGACCTGCTCGACATGGGTCGATTTGCCGGTGCCGTGGTAGCCGCAGATCATCACCCGGCGGTTGAAGGCGAAGCCGGCGAGGATGGCGAGCGTCGTGTCGCGGTCGAAGCGATAGGCGTCGTCGATGTCGGGGACATGCTCGCTCGGCTGGCTGAACGCCGGCACTTCGAGGTCGCTGTCGATGCCGAAAGTCTGACGCACCGATATCTTGATGTCGGGCGAACCGGCCGGAGTCGGAGTCGGTGCCGCTTGCTGAACGGTTGGCATTGCTGCTGATGCTTTCTGGTTTTGCGATTGAGAGACGGGGCCGGCGAATCCTGCAATGGCTCAGTTGAAATAGCTGGCTTTCAGGGTCGCATAGGCCTGGTTGATGATCTTCAGCTTCTCCTCGGCGGCCTTATCGCCGCCATGGGCGTCCGGGTGGTGCAGTTTGACGAGAACCTTGTAGCGCGCCTTGAGCCGCTCCGGGGTCAACGGCGGTTCCAGATCGAATACCGCCATCGCCTGGTCGCGGGCCGAGGCGGCGCGCGCCGCGGCATCTCTTGCCTGGCCGTTGGCGCGGCTCCCGGCATGACCGTTGGCCCGGCGCCGGCCGCGTTCCTCTGCCGTGCCGGCGTAGAAACCGAAATGATCGCGGATCGGCGGCCCGGGGCCGTGGCGCTCGCCGAGCTTCCAGGTTGGGCGGTGCCACACCGTATCGCGCCGGATCTCCGCCTCGATCTCGCCCTCGCTCATCCCGGCATAGTAGTTCCAGGCAAGGTTGTAGGCACGCACGTGCTCAAGGCAGAACCAATAGTAGCGGTCCAGTTCGAGCCGCGACCGGGGCGCCCGGAAATCGCCGCCGCCCTCGCATCCGGGGTGGTCGCACAAACGGCTCGGCAGCGGCGGCTCGGTCGGGAACACCGGATCGGTCGGTTGACGGCGCATCACGCCTCAGTATGGGAGGCCGGCCGGCGCCTGACAAGCATCCCCGGCGCCGCACCCCGCGCGGGGTGCCCCATGCAGAGCAGGGTTGCGCGGGCCGCGGGCCGGTCAGGACGCTTCCCGAGGATCGGCGCCGCGGCTAAGCTCGCCGCAACAGCGGGCGACGGCCCGCGCCGTCTCGCACCGCGGCGGGGAGGAGCACATGGCCAGCGCAACTGAGGAGTTTGATGCGGTCGTCGTAGGTGCCGGGTTTTCCGGCATGTATATGCTGAAGGCGCTGCGTGACCGGCTCGGGCTGCGGGTGCGCGTCTACGAGGCCGGCGAGAGCGTCGGCGGCACCTGGTACTGGAACCGCTATCCCGGCGCGCGCTGCGATTCCGAGGCCTATGTCTACTGCTTCACCTGGGACCAAGAGCTGCTGCAGGAATGGGAATGGTCCGAGCGCTATCCCGAACAGCCGGAAATCCTGCGCTATCTGGAGCACGTTGCGGCACGCCATGACCTGAAGCGCGACATCCGCTTCAACACGCGGGTCACCGGCGCCGAGTTCGACAAGACGAGCAAACAGTGGACGGTCCGCAGCGACGCCGGCGACAAGGTCGCGGCGCGCTTTCTGATCACCGCCGTCGGCACGCTGTCCGACACCAACCTGCCGCAGTTCAAGGGCCTGAGGAAGTTCCGCGGCAAATGGTACCACACCAGCCGCTTCCCGCGCGGCGGTGTCGATTTCACGGCAAAGCGCGTCGCGGTTGTCGGCACCGGTGCCAGCGCGGTGCAGGCGATCCCGGAAATCGCCCAGCAGGCCAAGCAGCTGACGGTTTTCCAGCGGACACCGAACTATTGCCTGCCGGCGCGCAACGGCAAGGTCGACCCGGAGCGGGTCGCCGCGCGCAAGGCCGATTACGCCGGCATCATCGAGCGCACGCGCAATTCCTTCGCCGGGTTCGAGCTCGCCCGCATTCCGAAATCGGCGCTCGAGGCCACCCACGAAGAGCGCGAGCGTGAATTCGAGCGCATGTGGGATATCGGCGGCTTCATCTTCGGTCTCGGCAACTACCAGGACGTGCTGCTGAACCTGGAGGCCAACGACGTCGTTGCCGAGTACCTGCGCAACAAGATCCGCCGGACGGTCAAGGATCCGGTCGTTGCCGAAAAACTCGCGCCCAAGAAATATCCGTTTGGCACCAAACGGACCCCGCTCGACACCAATTATTACGAAACCTTCAATAAGGACAATGTGCTGCTTGTCGATGCCGATTGCGACGGGCCGGTCGAAGAGATTACGGAAAAGGGAATTCGCGCGGGCGGCAAGGAGTACGAATTCGACATCATCGTGTTCGCCACGGGGTTCGATGCATTTACCGGGTCGCTGAAGGCGCTGAACCTGACAGGCCGCGGCGGCCGCGGCCTGAGCGAGGTCTGGGCCGACGGCCCGCGCACCTATCTCGGGCTCGCCGTCGCGGGGTTCCCGAACCTGTTCACGATCACCGGCCCGCAAAGCCCGTCGGTGCTGTCGAACATGCCGGTCGCGATCGAGCAGCACGTCGAATGGATCGCCGACTGCATCGACTACATGCGCCGGAACGACAAGACCACGATCGAGGCGAGCCCGCAGGCGCAAGAGCGCTGGGTTGCCCATGTCAACGAGGTCGTCGGCGCGACGCTCTTGCCGCGCGGCAACTCGTGGTGGATGAGCGCCAACATTCCGGGCAAGCCGCGCGTGTTTCTGCCCTATCTCGGTCCCGAAGGGATGGGCGGCTATCGCAGGCGATGCGACGAGATCGCAGCCGGGGGCTACGAGGGCTTCACCCTCGCCTAGACCCCGGCGCGCACATCCCCTTTTTGGGGCAATATCGGTCGGGGAGGACGGTCATGGCAGGCGAGTTCGATTTCATCGTTGTCGGCGGCGGGTCGGCCGGGGCGGTGATCGCCGCGCGGCTGTCGGAGGATCCGGCGTGCCGGGTGGCGCTGATCGAGGCCGGCGAGCGGCCGCCGGAAATATCCGCGCTGCCGATCGCGCCGGCGGCGATGCAACTCAACCCTGCCACCGACTGGATGTTCACCGCCGACCCCGGCAAGGCCGGGCTGGGACTCAACCGAGGGCGCGTGCCGGTGCCGCGCGGCAAGATGCTCGGCGGCTCGTCGGGCATCAACTACATGATGTACGTGCGCGGGCACCCCGGCGACTTCGACGCCTGGGCCGAGGGCGGCGCGAGCGGCTGGAGCTACGCCGAGGTGCTGCCCTATTTCCGCAAGAGCGAGGGCCTGGCGCCGAGCGCCGAGATCGCGATCGATGCCGCGGCGCACAACACCGCGGGCCCGCTCGGCGTTTCGGTGCGCGACCCGATCCTGCCCGGCGCCTGGCAATTCGTCGAGGCGGCGGTCGCTGCCGGCATTCCCAAGGGCGATTACAACGGCCGCAACCGCGGCGGCGCTGCCGGCGTCGTATCGTTGACGCAGTACACGATGCGCGACGGCCGGCGGTCGAGCACCTATCAGGCGTTCCTCGCCGGCGAGCCCGAGCAGCGCCCCAACCTGACGATCATCACCGGCGCCCAGGCGACGCGCGTGATCCTCGACGGTGCCGACGGCCGAACGGTTGCAACCGGGGTCGAGTACCGCACCGCTGCCGGCGAGACCATGCAGGCGCACGCCGGTAAGGAGGTGATCCTAAGCGCCGGCGCTATCGGCTCGCCGCAGCTCCTGCTGCTGTCCGGCATCGGGCCGCGAAACGAACTTGACGTTCACGGCGTCCCCTGTCTGGTCGATGCACCGCATGTCGGCAAGCATTTGCAAGACCACGTGATGTGTCCGTTGTTCTACCCGGCCCCCGGGGCCGGTGTGCCGATGAACGAGGTGACGCTGGCGATGGGCCCCGACGCGCTGCGCGCTCCCGCAGGACCGCTGCCCGCCGACCCGGCCGACGATGCGACGCTGTCTCCCGAACTGCAGACGTTGAAGCAGGAGGCGGAACGCCGCCTCGCCGAGTGGCAGACGACCGGACGCGGCCTCGGCGCTTCCTCGCTTGCCGACGCTGTCGTCTTCTGCTCAAGCGGCCTCGGCGACCTGCACCGGCACGACACCGAGATCATCTGCTTCATGACCGGGGCCAGCGGCGATTTCCAGCAGCAGATCATGAACCTGGACACCGCGCGGTTCTTCGACGACCCGGCAAGGCAATTGGCGCCCGATGCAGAAAACCTGCTGCTCCTCGCCAACCCGGTATTGCCGCGCAGCCGCGGCGAAATCGTCCTCGACAGGGCCGACCCGGGCGCGCATCCGGCGATCCGGATGAACTACTACGACGATCCGCACGACATGAAGGTCATGGTCGCGGCGATCCGCCGGACGATGGATATCGCCGCGCATTGGCCGGGCAACCGCAAGCTGGGCGCTCTGATGATGCCGCCGTTCCTCGCCGAAAAGCACAGCTATCAACCCGGCGCTGAGCCGAGCGATGCACTCTTGGAGGACTTCGCGCTGCATTTTTCGCTGACGGTGTACCACCCGACCTCGACCTGCCGGATCGGCGATGTCGTCGACCCGCGGCTGCGAGTGAAGGGCGTCGGCAGATTGCGGGTAGCCGATGCCAGCGTCATGCCGGCGGTCATCGGCGGCAACACCAACGCGCCGACGATCATGATCGGCGAGAAGGCAGCCGAGATGATCGCCGCCGATCACGGCATCAAGCTGGCGGAATTCGTCGGCGAACGTCGCGACCGCGCCTGAGAACTCATTTCGGCACCCGACGCAATCTTCCGCTGCCGGTGAGACCTAGCTTGAATGTTGACATGTTCAGCAAATGTTTTAATGTGGATTACATGTCAAAAATGATCCAGGTCCGCAATGTGCCCGACGAATTGCATCGCCGGCTCAAATCGCGTGCCGCCCTCGCCGGGATGTCGCTGTCGGAGTACCTACTCAACGAGCTGCGTCTGCTGGGCGAGCAGCCGACCTTCGAAGAAATGCGCGAACGCCTGTCGCGCTTGCCGCCGATAACCCCATCTGAATCGCCGGCCGAGATCATCCGCCGGGTGCGCGATCAAGAGTGATCGTCGTCGATTCTTCCGCCGTAACAGAGGTGGTGTTGCACCTGTCCGCCGTAGCGGCGGTCGAGCGTAGGGTGCACGATATGTGCGAGACGCTGCATGCGCCTCACCTGATCGATGCGGAAGTCGCCCACGTCGTCCGCCGCTACGTGATGCGAGGCGAGGTCGATAGCGAGCGCGGCCGAATAGCCATCGGGGCTCTGGTTGATTTCCCCGTGCGCCGCCATCCGCATCTTCTCTTGCTGCCGCGCGTCTGGGAATTGCGCCACAATCTCACTGCATACGATGCGGTGTATGTTGCCCTGGCGGAGGCGCTCGATGCTCCGCTCATCACTCGTGACCGGCGACTGGCCGCCTCCTCGGGCCACCGGGCGCGGATCGAACTGTTCTGAACGTCGGCGCCGGGGCATCCGCAAAAAAACCGCCC